>DAHWIP010000228.1:0-3871 GCA_027344975.1 Phycisphaerae bacterium | reverse complement strand
TGCAATAGCCCGGCAGCCGGACAGGTTGATCCGATGCACCTTCTGTCGGATCAATGGCCCGGAACTACTTCATCTGCATGATATATTTCATTGAAAATTCACGAAGTGGTATCCAGGCATCCTGAATATCAATGATCTTTCTTAAAGTTCGGCTCCCTCGTATATCCGAACTCGAGAACCGGGGGTCGCGGCGGAATGGGTTGTACAACGGATCACCCACATAAGCCTGCCGCCACGCCATATTCGGAATCGACACGCTGTAGACTTCCACCTGCGGGAATTCGCCGCTCAGCAGCAACGGAATAAACAGATTCGGTGGAGGAAATGAGAACAGATACGGTTCCCAGACCGGGCCGGATGTTCCGCACGCCTTGTGCTTGAGCAGATTGATGCACCACGCCGTATCCGTGGGGTTATGAAGAGAATCAAGTTCAAAGCTCGCTACATGGTAACCCACAAACCCCGGTACCCACTGACAGCAGTTCACGAAGTGATGCACCGAATACCATCCGCAATACACCGCACAATCGGGGCTGTCGGCCCGCTTGAAAAGCGCGGGTACATCGTTGAGCACCACGGAAATTTTGCCTTCCACCTTCAGCATGGCTGCGGTCCGGCGCAGCAGACGGTCAAATTGACTGTACGGGTCGGTTCCGTGGAGGCCGCGGGCGTCAATGTACACCTTCCCGCGCAACCCGTGCGCTTCCACACGCAACCCGCGTGCGATCATCCCCTCCACCATCTGAATATTCAGACCGTCGATGCGGCTGACCATCATGATCCGCGGATGCAGCGCCGCCAGATTCGCATGCCAGTTCTCCAGTTGGATCGGGTTTTGATACCAGTCGGAGTGGTAGATACGGCCGTACCAGAGCATCATCAGATCGCTGTCGAGGCTCGATTTGCTGTGCACATGAAGCAGATAGGTAATCTGCGAAATATCTTCCACCGCTTCGCCGGTCAAACCGAAAAAACGCCGTTTGATATGACGCATTTCTCGCCGGTTCGCCGCCTTGTACCGATGCACCTTGAGCATGTCATACTGCCGTATCGCAAGCAGCGTCCGGGTTTTCTCCTGTCGCAGGAAGTCGGCCAATTCCATCGACTGCAGGCTTGATCCATGCACATGCAGGCTTTGTGCCATGACGGCTACTCCGAGGCAGTGGCGAAACAATCCCAGAAGCTCCGTATTATCCGCACTCGTCTTGGCATTCGGATGCCGATGGAAAAATGCCAGCGTCTGGGCCAGCGCCGCCTTGCACTCCAGCGCGGTGGTATAAACGCGGGTTCTCAATTTTCCGCCTGCCAGAATCGTCAGATTGCCGGGGGGCACGATCTTCGGTTTTGTAAGTCCATCCATCGAATCAAGGCGTCGGATCGATGCTTTCAGATTGGTGTTGATTTCAATCAGTCGTGCGCGGAGATGCTTCACCTCCGCCATATCTGCGAAACTTGGACTTTGCGGTCCCACCTTAAGCGGTATGCCATACGTTGTCACAAGACACCGGATCTGCGAGCGCATATGGCGTTCCGTGAGTATCTGCCGGATCGCCGCCGCCACCCGGATGTCATAAAACGGGGCCGTGATGTCCTGAACATTATCCGGAAGATTCAACTCGATGATGTTCGCCAGAGGAATGTGCCGGGCTTTGGCGTAATAATGGCCCAGCGCGATCGATTGGGTATTATTACCATTTACAACAATGGCAACCTGGGACGGGCGGAGAATGGATAACGCGCAGCATACCGGCAGGCGGACGGCAGAGAACATCAGAATCATCATCGCCGTCGTACAGATGGCCGATCGGAGCGAACCGGTCCGACGCCCCTCAGCGGGTGATCTGCAGATAATCGGCCGCATTGACGGCAAGCGCGGACATGATGCGTATTCCGACAGGCAGCGCCGCATCAGGGAAATCGTAATGCGGGCTGTGCAGCATCGGATAAGATCGATGGCCTTTCGGACATGTCCCCAGTACAAAAAAGCAGCCTCGAGTGTTTTGCAGCATGTACGCAAAATCTTCACTCCAAAGATAGGGGGTTGTTAATCTTTTAACGTGGCTTCGACCCAGATGGGCATCTCCCACCCGAAGCAGCAATTCACTGCTCTCCC
The DNA here is from genome assembly GCA_027344975.1 of Phycisphaerae bacterium. Lineage (GTDB taxonomy): Bacteria > Planctomycetota > Phycisphaerae > WQYP01 > WQYP01 > JAJZGD01. Next base: position 1,758 of record DAHWIP010000228.1, on the reverse strand, counting down.
CGTCATTGATCACTGCCGGTGTACTGGAACTGATCTTTATTCTGACCGGGCAGCCGAAGCGTCCTGCAGCCTCCCGGCAGGTCCGCTCAATCCATCGCAATTTTTCCTTTCTGACGCCTTCCGACAGCGTGCGCAGTGTGCCACGCAATATCGCAGAGGACGGAATGATATTGGCGGCAGTTCCCGCTTCCAGGCAGCCGAGGCTCAGAACAACAGCGCGATCCGCTCCGGCTTTGGATGTCGAAATGTGGAGTCTCGTCGCCAGATAACCGGCGCAGGGTATCGGACTGCGTCCCCGCTGCGGTTGCGAGCCATGTGTCCCTCTGCCGTGTATCGTAATTTCAATACTATCAACTGCGGCCAGCAGAATACCGGCGCGGGTCGCAATGGTGCCGACCGGCAGTTCCGGCCAGCCGTGCAGCCCGAAGACCATATTCGGAATTACACCCAATTCATCCAGCGCCCGATACATCACCTCTCCCCCGTTATAACCCTCTTCAGCCGGCTGAAAGTAAACGATCACCCCGCTCTCAAGCGTATCGCGCCTCTGCCATAACCAACGGCAGGTTCCCAGTGCAATCGCCATGTGCCCGTCATGTCCGCAGGCATGCATTCGCCCGGGATGTCGGCTCGCATAAGTCGCACCCGTTGCCTCCTCAACGGGGAGCGCATCCATTTCCGCGCGAATCCCCACAACGCCCTGCACGGTCCGGCGGCCGCTGATGAATGCCGCGATACCGGTTCCGCCGGCAAGCCCCGCCTTGAACGGAACACCCATGGCTGCCAATTCGCGGCAGATCAATTTTGATGTCAAGTGTTCCGCAAAGGCCAGTTCAGGGATCTGATGTAACTCATGCCGCAGCCGTCGCGCGTAATCAATGATTTCCTCGGGCAATGGGGCAATGGTTTCGATCTCTGTCGGCATACCGGCTTCCTCTGGCTCAAACCTAGCCGCCTCCCGGCCTTTTTGCAAACCTGACCGCGCCACGATTCCGGGCGTTAAGCATTTCGTTCGATATCCTGCGAATGCGAATTCGTATAACACCACCGACTTTCAATTGAGGCAATTTGCTAATTTATTCAAAAATAGCGTTAAGATATTGGGTATCGCGCGGCGGCATCCGTGTGCCTCCAGAGAGTTGGTTCAGATTAGGTCGGCCGAGGTGGAAATAGTTTGATTCGATTACCGGAGTCATTTCCCCGTGCCCTTGGTGATTGGCTTTTTCTCGCCCATCCGCTGGTTTACCTCGCGATGGCAGTCGTGGCCATTGCTTTTCTCTGGCGCTGGTGGCACACACGCCATACTCGATTGCTGATCGCGGGGGGCGGGATCATCGCGGCTACCCTTGTCTGGACCCTGATGGCGTGGTTGGTGGTTACCCCCGGCGAGAGGCTTCGAGGCGACATCCAAGAGGTTCTCAGCGACGCTGCTCATCAGGATGTGGTGGGAATCGAACAATTTCTTGCTCCCGATGTCGTATTTAACGATCAAGACCGGGCCGGCATTATCTCAGAACTGAACTACCGATTATCGCAGGTGCGAATAACCAACAATTACCTTCGCAGCATTCACATGCGTCGCCGGGGGCGCAGTGCCCAGACAAATATTGTGGTCCTCTCCATCGCCCGCGATTACGGTCCTTTCATCACACGCTGGCGTCTGATCTGGAGGGATCACGCACGACCGGGCCATTGGCAGATAACTCAGATGCAACTTCAAGGCATCAGCAATTCACAAATCAATCCATAATGTAACGC
>DAHWIP010000227.1:0-3873 GCA_027344975.1 Phycisphaerae bacterium | reverse complement strand
GGATCACGCCAGGGCATGAGCAGATTCTGCACTTCCGGTGTCAAAAACAGATCCCCCGGCCGCACCACATATTCATACCCCACCGTCCGCCCCTGCGATTCGCGGGCTTTGGTCAAATCGGCCTGATTGATCACATTGGCCGTCATCAGTGCCGTCGCAAATTGCACATCCAGCGGAACCTGCGATCCCAGCAGCACACCGGCCGCGTGGGCCATCGCAAATGTCGCGGTAAATGAATTGCCCGTCACCGCCGTCACCACGACCGTTTCCTGACTGCTGAGTCCCGCATCCACCAGCAGCGTGTCGCCCGCCACCAACTGCCACGGCCCGGAGACACTCACGCCCGCAGTCGCATCCACCGCAACGGTACTTACTCCCGCGGTAATCGGTCCCGCAGCCGTCATGACAAAGCCGAAGCCCGCCGTGTAATCCACTTCAATGGCATCGGCACCGGCCGTCGGCCACCGTCCCCACAGCCACGCCGCAGGACCGAACATCCCGACCATCCCGGGACGAAATATTACGCGGCCCACCACCGGGCGCAGATCGAATTCTGTAGTTGGAACACTGATTGGATCAGGACCGGTCGGCATGAGCGTTACGGCATTGAGCGACAGAACGGGCGTCTGCCGAAGAATCAGTTCGCCGCTGCGCGGCGCATCGTAGAGTTCCACATATCGATTGGGAAGAAAATCGCGGCGGCAATATTGAATGATGCGGGAACTTACGGCGGAAATAACCGCTGCAACCATTGGCGGCGGTGCCGCCGCCACCGCCGGCGAGATGTTCTGTGCATAACCCATGGTAATGAGATCGCCCATCTCGGCGGCTATAGGCGTCTGAATCGGGAATACCGGCTTTTAACCGGCATTCACCAAAGCCCTTCTCAAGCACATCGCCGCCAGCCCGGCGTCACGATGGCTCGTCCAGCAAGGCCGACCCCGCATCATCGGGGGGCACTTATCGTATCCCCGCCGGACATCCATCCGACATCAGGGCAGCCTGTATGGGCATTGTCAGGAATGACCCGCCGGAGTCAGCACGAATTTTTTAATACTCAGGGCGTAGATACCCTTGGCCTTGAAGCCGGTCATCTTACCCCGCTCAAATGTCAGCGTGTTGGCGCCGCGTTTGAGCATGACCGTTACCGGTTGGGTCACGGCCCAGTTGCCGTTGGTCCACGGCACATTCATAACCACCGGGTCTGATCCGCCATTGATGGAGAGATTCAAAAGCTGGTCCGGTTTGATGGAGACATACTTCATGGTCAATTCATACTTGCCGCCTCGCGGCACATTGACGGCGTACTCGAAAGGATTATGCCTCTTAAACGCGGGCTGGGCGCACTGGTAATAAATCTGCATTCCACCCGAGAAACTCTTCATCGGCACGACTCCGGCGACCTGCTTATGCGGCTTGAGATACGCCACCGCAGGGATGGTGATAACGCCGTTGGAGTTGACCGAAATTCGCATCGCGGACATGGGAATACGGGCGCTTTCCAGTTTCTGGGCGAGCGTCGGACCGTTGAGCCGGGCCAGCGCGGCATTGCCTGGCGTGGCATAAGCGGGTTTGCCTGATGCCAAGATCGCGCGTTCTTCGCTGTCAGCAATGGCGTACCAGAAACCGCCGGTGCCGAACTTACGCGGATTTTCCTTCGTTTCGCCCAATGTCGCACCGATCCACTGTGCCCGCAGCACGCGCGGAAATTTTTCCGGATACCGCCGGGCCTGAGATTCCTGATAGAAATTCAAACCGTTATGGTGGGTCCACCACACCCACTCCCAACCGGCAGCGAATCGCGTAACCCACCCCTTGCGGGTCCAGATGCTCAATGCCGCGTGGCCGCGCTGTTTCACGCCCCACGTCGGGATACCGAAGCCACGTTCGGCCATGCGGGCGATCCACGCACGGGCTCCGCACTCGCCTCCGCCGGCAATGAGCTGCGATGGTTTGTTGCCCGGCACACAACCGTAATGCATGTCGTTGTATCCGACGTCCGTATGGACAATATTCAAATAATGGCCGCTCAAGACATAGCCGGGTTCATAGTTCATCAGCATGTGGCGGAACCAGGAAATGTCCTTATTGGAGTAGGAATCGTTGACGACAAATTTCAACTGCCACGTCGTAAACGTCGGAAATGCCGGGTTGAGCTCGCCCTTCAGATACGCCCGCTGGAGATTGAAATAGCGGCGAACCGGATTGAATGACGTTTTCGCCCGCAAAGGTTTTTGAACCAGCGCCATCGCCACGGCCATCCGCTGAAGCACTCCATGGTGCGACTCCGGACTGGTGCGTTCAATCGTGTTGTAAATCTTCATCGCCAGGCCGTAGTTCCCGTTGAGCGGACCGCCCGCGTCCTGCATCTGCTTCATCAAGGCCTTATTGGCCAGCAAAGAGTTGATCAGTTCCTCATTTGATTTCGACTTCTGGGCGAATGCCGCCAACCCTCGTGGCGTCGCATCCGCGATCACCGAGGCCTCGGCTAGTTGCTGATCATATCGATCGCTGGATAAAAACGGATTCACCATGGAGAGAATCGGAGCCGCCGTCTGCTGGCACTCCGAAATCGCTTTTACGAATGCATGGTTGCTCGTGATGTATGGGCGTTTGGTACCGATTGCCCGATACTGCATCATAAAGGGATGAACCATGCCCGGGTCAACATGTGGAACGGCGCGGGATATTTCGTGACGGATATGGCCCAAAATGGCTTGGTAGTGCGCCATAAGTTTTTTACCGGTTGCAGTAAGCACCACCTGCGGCTCAGGGTGGCGTCTTGCCATCGCCGATGTTGATAGCGCCAGTGACGCGGCTACCGCCAATGAGACAACAGCTGCTGTGAATCTGAACTTCATTGCGTATACTCCTAATTCCAACGTAGCTCTATGAGTATACCGCCATGGTTGTGCTTCGCAAAACCATCCATCGGCCATCTTTTTGTCTTTTATCGTTGACCTTGTTTCTTGCCGGAACTACCCGCGACTGGGAACGCAGCGCAAAAAGCGGCGCAGTTGACGGCCGAAATGGGGAGAAATGCCCTGCAAACGCATACCGGCATTATGCAGGAAAGGCCTATTTTACAGGAGTTTTTGATGCTTGCGTTTCGGTGCAATCCAAGCCAGTGCGCCCGGCAGGAGTCGAACCTGCAACCTTCGGATTCGTAGTCCGACGCTCTATCCAATTGAGCTACGAGCGCATAGCGGTATGAGTTCCTTCACACCGCAGAGCCGCCATTATGCGATGGAAAGACGAAATTGCAACCGAGACCGCGGGCCGCTACGCTACGCGAAAGCTTTTTCCGTGACGTGATCCATCGGTGAGGGCCAAGCGCGGCTCTGTGCCCTACGCAGCGGGCTTTTGGCGATTCAGTAAGGCTTCAACATCCGCCAGCGACTGCCGCACGCCGTCCATGTAGGGGTAAATCGCCAGCGCCCGGCAATAGGCGCAGCGGGCCGCCTCAAGATTTCCCTGTTGGGTATGACAATGCCCCATGCCCGAGAGTGCACCAAAATGGCACGGCATGAGGTTAATAACGCGCAGGCAATCTTCAATCGCAGGCGCAAATCGGCCGGAAAGATAATAGGCGATCGCCCTTTGATTAAGGGCTTCGGCAAAGGTCGGGTCGGCTTCAATGGCCAACGAGAATTGGGAGATTGCGGTGAGGTAATTTTCATGCTCCAGATGTTTGGAGCCGCATTTGAGATGACAGAGAGCCTGCGGCGATCCGCTGCGAAACCAGATGCTCCAGAGTGCGTTTTCCGCTCGCCGATGGATTTCAGGCCGCGGTTTTCGCAGCAGCGGTTCGAGTTTTGGAATGGCGGATTTATCACCCCACAGCGCCAGGGTATCAATCGCCAGAGCGGCAAT
>DAHWIP010000226.1:0-3898 GCA_027344975.1 Phycisphaerae bacterium | reverse complement strand
ATCAGGTGAATCACGATCATCTCAAATGCGAGCCGGTGGATTTATTCCACCGGCCAGCACCGCGGTAGATAAACGCCAGCCGCAGGGAAAGAGAGAGAAACCGATTTAACGTCAGCGGCGCAGGGAAACGCAGAGCTAATTGTTGCCGAGGCCGCAAGTCAGCGATGCCGCCCGCTCCGATGTTTCGATCCTTCGCTGATGCTTTATCGACTGCGACCGTAAAAGGCCAGCAGGTGGCTGTACGCAGTATTGTTGTTTCATCGGCCGACGGTGCCCGCATTTTTGCCCTCGGCCACTTGAGGCCCTCTGGGGATGGCCGAGCGGCATTTTCGGCTCAGGCCGTAAGCCCGCAACCTGCCGAGCATTGCCCCATAAAGCAGCAGCAGGACCGCTGGCCACCAGAGAAAGGAGACGGCGGCGAGAGGGGTGCTCGCCGACGGAAATGCCCAAGCCAGCGCTTACCAGAAGGCGACCATCAGCATCGCCGCGACCTGCGCCCCGAAATCGAACGAGCGGTACTTGCACGCAAGAGTAGTCACCAAAACGACCAAGCCCAGCCACGCACACACCGAGAAACAGACCGTCAGCCAGTAGCTGGGCGAGGAAGGCCGCGGGCGGAGCGCGGAAATGGCCCCCGCAAAGTACCCCGGCGGAGCGGACCTGGGGCGGCCATGAACTCCACCCTGAAAGGGCATGTGCATGGACGCGTGTATGCAACGCTTATACCGGATCGCCTGCGGGAGCGACTGCCAAAAAATAAAATACCGTGAGAGACGCGCCCCTGTGGGAAGATATTCGACCGAGGCGAGCGCATAATAATAGGTCGGCAACAGACGTACGGTAAGATGTGCGCCCGGCGCGGGCTTCATCCCCCTGCTGAGGGCTTCCCCAATGGTGATGGCACGATACCGCTTCGCGGCGGTGACGGGCACCATTACGCTTGGGTAGAAATGCTTGTGGGGCCCCAGCGCCGCTCTGATGAGCACCCATTGCCAGCTCGGCGGGCGAGGGAGGGCAGGCGCTACGAAAAGGACGGCAAGAAGAAAAAAGGCAGACCAAGCGTGCCAGAGGGCTCTGCAAACCCCAATCAATTGATTCCGGGCAGTTGCGGGGCGACCCGCTCCCGAGCTGGGCATTGATTTTTCATCGATGACGACCATACGAGCCCCAACATTCCGATATCCATGAAGAACGATAAAGCGCCGGGTGGGCGGAATCAAACAGCGGCCGTCCTCTGCGTAACCCTGCGTCCCGATACCCTTTCCAGCGTTACCGCCGGCAAGCTGGCGGCGATACGGCCGCTACACGCAGGGCAGGCGGAATCAATCGGCGGGCGGGATGCCGAATGGGCGGCGGGTGCAGGTGGATGTTCGCATTCGCACTCACCGCTGGGATTACTGGAAAAATTGCCGCACCCTGCTCATGCCTCGGCCCGGGCCCGCACGATATCCGGAAAATCCGTAATCACGCCATCCAGACCCATCGCACCGCACGCCGCCGCCGCCCCCGGATCGTTCACGTCATACGCCCAGACGTGCGGCATCAACTCTTTCGCCATCATCGCCCGATCCAGCGCGCATTGATCAAACTTCATCACCACCCCCGTTATGCCGGCTGCCCGAGCGGATCGAATCATTTTCGGCGACCAGCTATCCAGAAGTTGAAACAGCACCACCTTCCGGTTTTCGGCCCGCAGAGATGCTAATATATTCTCATCAAAGCTCATCACCACTGCATCGGTCAGGATGTCGTAACGTGTCAGCAGCCCGATAACCATGGACGGGTTTAATGGCACCTTGATCTCAATCACCGGTTGGGCACAGGGGCTGATGGCCTGCAGAGCCTCCTCCAGACTCGGCACGCGGCTGCCGGCAAATCGCGGGTGTTTCCATGACCCCGCATCCAATCGCAGAATATCCAGCCAGTTGGTTTCCGCCACACGCCCCTTTCCATTCGTGGTGCGTTCCAATGTTTCATCATGAATCACCACCGGAATGCCGTCAGCCGTCAGACGGACATCAAACTCAACGGCCCGACATCCGACCTCCAATGCGGCGTCAAACGCCGCGACGGTATTCTCCGGCGCCCATGCGGAAGCGCCCCGGTGGGCAATGGCGATCATGCCTCGATTTTTCATGGCTGTAGTTATAACCGGCCAAGTTGGGCGAACAACCTTCCGCTTGACGCAGGCTTTGACCCGCCTATTCTCAAGTTTTATTATTGCGTAAAAACAATTTTTGGCGTTTTCATTGGACTTTGGCCACCGATATTAACGAATCATATGATGGACAGTTTGAGATTTTCTCGGTCCGGTTCCCGGTGTACGGGGGCAATGAGGCAGGAGCCTCCGGCTTTTTGTTACCTTGCGGTACGATGTGGAGCCCAATGACATGGACGTGATGGAAAGAATTTCGACCGATGTGAAAAAGTCTTTTCGGATTGTCTTCATGAACGGTTTCCTTCAATCTCGCCAGCCTACGGCCATGATCGCCTCCTCCAACGCCGAAGATCGGGCCGTGCTGCAACTTACTCCCCCCGGCGGGCAAGGTGAAGGATATACGCTGGTCGATGCCGGCTCACTCTTTCCAGGTTATTCCCTTCGAGTGCCCCGCCGATGCGTTAAACCACTCCGGGCAAAAAATGCGGCAGATATCCGCGTCTACGTGCCGCTGTTCAAAACATCCACCGGTCTTCAGGCCCAGTTTCAGACTCCCATGTTAATTAACGAGGCCAATCACCGCGCCCTGCAACTTGACGAATCCATTTTAGAGGGTGATTTATGCCGTTATTAGGTCTAAAATGTTCGTATGCGGGCAAATGGCTCGGCAATCTGCTGCCAGCTCGCCAACTAGTTGGAGTTCATGCCGGCCCTGGGCCGGGCAAGGAGTGCAGCCATGCTGGTTCTTTCCAGGCAGCGCGATGAAAGCATCATGATCGGGGATGATATCCAGATCACGATCGTCGATATTCGCGGCGATAAAGTGCGGCTGGGCATCAGCGCCCCCAATACGGTGCCCGTCCATCGCAAGGAAGTCTATCAGGCGATCCAAAAAGAACGTACCGGAGGCAAAACTGCCGACAATAACCCTCCCGGCACCGCCTCAGTTCCCGCGCCCGCTGATTAGTCAAGCTGCACCCGAGGCCCTATGATATCGCCTGCTGAATAAGTCGGAGGCGCCTCATATGGTCAACGTCGCAACGCTCGGCTTGGCGGCCCTCCTTGCACCCGCCGCTGCTCATCCCAAACCCCATCCTCCCATTTCCTGGTCCATCACCCCCGTTGCTATCATTCGTACGGCCGCCGACATACTCGACCCCGATCAAAAACCGTATCTGCATTGGCTGCATAACCGCGCCGGGCTGCAACTGTTACTTCGATTCAATGGGCCGAAAAAAATTCGAGCCTTCAATCAAATTGTTATTACCCACGCAGGCGTCAATACAGGTCTCAACCTGCGGGTGTTGTCACCCAAACCGGGTGCATTTGTCCAGCCGGCTCTCTCCCGTCTTGGCCGCATTGCCCGTCAGGCGGCGCTGCCCGGCCGCATTCTTCCACTCCTGCTCTCCCTGCCGTCGCCCAGGGCGAAAATGCTCACCCGTCTGGTGGGGCATTGCGATCTGGTGGTCGGCGGACATGTCCGACTTATCGAACTCAAACACCTTCAGGCAATGCACTTGGGAACCGTGGAGTTACCAACAAAACTCTTTCCTCACGTCGGCCTCAAATTGCTCCAGAAACCCAAACCCGGAGTGACAGGACTTGTTGCCATTGAAATCAATGGTACCAACGTCGGCAATGCGGGCATCGGCGGACTTGCTAACGGAACCCTACAGGGTCTAGGCGGAATCAAGGCTGCTTATGCAAACAGCACGATGTTATGCGGCGCCTTTAATTCGC
>DAHWIP010000225.1:0-3899 GCA_027344975.1 Phycisphaerae bacterium | reverse complement strand
CATGGGCCATGCGCGTGAAGCCCTTGAACTGCTCCTGACCGCCGATGCGGATATTGCCGCCTCGCTGGCGGAGGAATTGGATCGGCTGAATCGGCTTCGCCAGAAGACCGAGCGGGAGATGTTCAGCCGGGCCGTGGAGATGATTTCCTCCCTGCCGAAGGTACCGGAATGCATCGTGGTGCACGATGAGGCATGGCATCCGGGGGTGGCGGGGATTGTGGCGTCCCGGCTGGTTGAATATTTCGGTCGCCCCGCGTTTGTTTTATGCCGGGACGGAGATGTATTTTCAGGCTCGGCTCGCGGTATGGCGGGATTCGATGTGCACGCTGCCATTGCGTCGGCTCACCGGTGGATTATTTCCGGCGGGGGGCACTCCGCGGCAGGGGGGGTAAAAGTCAGTGCCGAAAATATGATTCCCTTCACCGAGGCGCTGGCTCGATACACGGCAGAGGTTATTCCCGAGGGGGGATTTGTCAAAACCGTCGAAGTTGACGCACTGCTGGAAGCGGATCAGATCGGTCCGTCATTGCTTTTCGACCTTGAAAAACTCGCCCCCTTCGGCATGGGAAACCGGCGGCCCCGTTTTCTCCTTCCCGCTTCGGTTGTCGATTCTCCACCACGTTTATGCGGCCTTGGCGGTCGGACGGTGCAGTTAACGCTGCGCATTGGCGGACGTCTGATTCAAGCTGTAGGCTTCCGACTCGGAACGCTGAGTTCAGACTTAAGGCGGGGGATGAGCATCGATGCTGTGGTTGAATTTCGGCCTTCGCTGGAATCTCGCGCCCACCGGCCGGAGTTCAGGCTGCTGGACTTCCGCTATTCTCCTGCCGCAGTTGCCGATTCACCTGCCCGGAAATCCGAGGCGCCTGTTGAGGCCCTCAACCCCACCGCACGCTGACGTTCGGATCATCGGCGGACGGGTATGGGCGGAAAATGGTGACGATCAGAATTTACTCTGCTGACACCGCGGCGTTTGCTGCAATCCATTCGTCCATCGCGGCGGCGGCATCGGCGTCGGGCATCTGCTCGGGCGGGTGTTTCATCAGGGCGGCGGAAACCGGAATCAGCGCCCCAGCGATTCCCCCCTTGAGCGCCAACCACGCACATCGCACCGCATCCACCACCACACCGGCGGAATTGGGTGAATCCTCCACCGCAAGCTTGACATCCACCTCCATCGGCAGTCCGCCGAAACCGTGTGCGTTAATACGGATATAACAAATCTTCTGATCGTTGAGAAAGGGAATGTAATCGGATGGACCGATGTGAATATGGCCCGCATCCAGCGGCATGTGCAATTGGCTGTTGACTGCTTCGGTCTTGCTGGTTTTCTTGCTCCCCAGTCGTCCGCGTTCCAGCATATTGAGAAAATCCGTATTCCCCCCCACATTGAGCTGATAACTGCTCTCAATGCTGATCCCACGCGCTTCGGCCAGGGCCATGAGTTGCCGATGAATGATCGTTGCACCGAATTGGGATTTAACATCATCCCCGATGATCGGCAGCCCGGCCCGCGCAAAACGCCCGGCCCAGTCAGGATTGCTGGCAATAAACACCGGAATGCAATTCACCATTGCCATGCCGGCCTCCAGCGCGGCGCGGGCGTAAAATTCCGTCGCGGCCTGCGACCCCACCGGCAGATAATTCACCAGAACATTGGCTCGGGTATCACGGAGTATCTTCACCACATCGACCGTGGTGACCTGATCGCCCGTCTTATCCGCGACGGCTCGGCGCTCCGGCGGAAAGCTTTCCAGATGTGCCGCCACGCCGTCCGCACTGGGCCCGGCATGCACCACCGCACCGTGATCATCCGGATCGGGGCAGAAAACGCGGGCGTTATTAGGCCGGGCAAAGATCGCCTCGGAGATGGGCCGGCCGATCTTGCGGGTATCAATATCAAAAGCGCACGCGATTTGAATATCGCCCACCGAAAGTCCGGCGATCTGCGAATGCATCAGGCCGATCTGAGCCTGGTTCCGCCGATACCACGAAAGTCCCTGCACCAGCGTCGAGGCACAATTCCCCACACCCACAATCGCAATTCTAGGTGCTGATCCGACCAGTAATGATGAATTTGCCATCAGGGGAAACGACTCCTGAGTAAAAAAGTATAACCGGGCCGGTCGTCTGATGGCCGCCTTATCGCTTGTCGGTATCTTCCAGTATCAGGCAGCTGTACGCGGTTACCAGCGGCGGTACCCGCTCCAGCCAGCGCGGGCTCCAACGGTTATACCACGAGCCGTTTTTATTCTGCAGGCTGATGAGTTTGGCGCGAATTTCGTGCCGCCAGTTGTGTTTCACGCCGTTGATGTCGGTAATGGTGGATACCCGAAGTGCCCGGAATGTGCGGGCGAACATGAGATAATAATAAAACAATCCCATTCGGCTTCCGCCGGTCCCGGGGTTGTAATTCAGTGTCCAGTGTGAACGGATCCATCCCAGTGCAGCCCGCACCTGCGGACTGCGTTTGGTCAGACCGGCGTAAATCATGCTCTTAAGCCCCGCATAAGTCATCGTGCCGTAGGGGGTCAGCGTGGCACGACCGCTGAGGTGATCAGTATCACCGAACTGCGACTCGCCTCCGTTGGCGGCCGTGTAGATGAAACCTCCGTTATGAAGCCCTTTGGCAAACGGTTCAGGGTTGGTTTCACTGTTTTCCTGACACCGCTCCACGAACACCAGCGCCCGCTTCATCGCGGGATTCGATGCCGGCACACCCGAATCATGCAGCGCCTGAATAAAAAATGAGGTATTGGATAAATCGGGTCGCCCCGTTCCATAGCCGACGCCGCCGTACCAGGAACTGTTTTTCGTAATGAGCTTGCCGTTGGGCTCCTTCATCGGCGCCACACGCTGCATGGAGATGAGAAATTTCTGCGCCGCCTTGATCTGCTGTTTGTATTGATTCCCCGGCATCACCGCCAGCGTGCTGAGCACAATACAGGTATTGTAGTTGGGCAGCACTTCTTCTGAAAAGCCGCCGTCCGGTCCGCGCGTAGATTCAATAAAATGCATCGCCCGGACAATTGGTTTGAAATTCGGGCTGTACCCCGCCTGAATCAGTCCTTTAACGACCAGAGCCGTTACTGCCGGCCCCACTTGGGGCACCCAGCTTCCGTTGGGATTCTGATGCGTCAGCAGATAATTCAGGCCTTTAGCCAGCGGCTTATCGGTTTTATACAGCGGGGCGGCATGGACACAGGCATTGCCCATGAGGCTTAGCAATGCCGCCGCACCGGCGATGACCCATTTCGTTTTACGACTTCTAACTGACATAGCTAGTACCTCCGCCGATAGAATCCGAATACCGGTAGGTGGCAAACGGCATCACAACCCAACCGTTCCCTGCGTCCTTTTGATGATAGCGGGGGTATGCAAACAATCCAAATTCCCGTCTTGCCTTGCCGTCAGGTGCCCGCCGTCAGCCACGCCAGATATTCCGTATTCCCCTTCTGCCCCTCGATCGGACTCTCCATGACACCTCGGCATCGCACGCCAAGCGACGGCATGGATTCAATCACATCGCGACACACACTTTCCGCCTGCTCGCGCGTCAGCACCCCTTTTTGCCGACGGGCAATATCCGATTCATAATGCGGTTTAATAAGGGTGATGATCGCCGCGTCCGGGCTATCGATAAGCCATTTGACCGCTGCGGGGATGATCAGAGCCTGTCGGGTCCAGCCGGCATCGATTGAAACATAGGAGACTTTTTCCGGAGGTACCAGATGCAGAGCATTGGTGCGTTCCATCACCACCACGCGCGGATCGCGCCCGAGCATCACATCGAGGCCGGAATTGATCGCCTGCACCATGTTCATGCGGGCCACGGCTCAACCCTCCCCGGCCAGAGTCTGGGTATCGGCATCGTGGGCCGGCGGCGCCGCCGCGGCGCG
>DAHWIP010000224.1:0-3948 GCA_027344975.1 Phycisphaerae bacterium | reverse complement strand
AAAAAAAAAGGAGAAAAAATGGGCAATGACTACGAACTCAAACCATCTGACCCTATAACCTCCAAAGACAACCCATCACCACCTTCCCTACCGAATGAATCTTTGACATCTTCGGTCATTTCGGCAAAATCCATCTCCGATCAAGAGGAAAAATCTGAAGCTGATGTGGGGAATCACCGGGCAATGGCCATTTTGGCCTACATTCCGATTTTGGTTGTGGTGCCGCTGGTTTTTGGCCAGCAGAGTCGCTTCGTACGATACCATACCAATCAGGGATTTCTGCTCTTTATTCTGGAAGCTCTGCGGTGGGGAATCATGAGCGTGTTGTACACCGGCCTGCCGCTGTTGTTCCAATCGCACCCGATGTTGTCTCTTTTCGGCTTTATCAACGGCGTGATTTCATTCCTCTTCCTGGCGCTGGCCATCGTCGGGATACTCCATGTCATGAGCGGGAATTGCGAGGAATTGCCGGGCATAGGCAAATATCGCGTCATTGAAATAGACCTGACCGAGTGACTCGCTCCTCCGGTTGCGTGCCACTGACGAGAAAAGAGGTTCCTTGCCACTCAATCAATGGTTTGATGCGCATCTTGATCTCGCCTACCTAGCACTTCATGGGCGGGCCATGCATCTGCCTCTCAGCGACGTGCGAAAAACTGAACCCACTGCGGCTCTCACCATTCCAAGTTTGAGGGCCGCTGGAGTTCAAGGCATTCTTGCAACCGTTTTTGTCCAGCCGGAGGACCATAGGCAACCCGATGCGAAGGGTCCGTGGTATTTTCAAAATCCTGCCGAAGCTCATCAGGCTGCCATCGTGCAGCTCGATATCTATGATCGCTGGTTTGACATGGGGCTGCTGCAAAGTTCGCGGCACGTGGATTCGGCATCCCCATCTCCCATGGCGTGGCTTTTGATGGAAGGGTGTGATGCGATTCGCGACATTGGTGACCTTGATTATTTCCACCAACGCGGTGTTGATGCGATCAGTTTGACGTGGATTCACGCAAATCGATGGGCCGCGGGAAATGAAGCCAAGGGCTCTCTGAGCGCCGACGGCCGAAAACTGCTGGACCGTGCCGCGGAACTTGGCATCATTCTGGATGTTTCACACCTGTCGGAAGAAGCGTTCTATGACGTCTTGGCCATATATCCGGGGCCAATCATCGCATCCCATTCCAATGTACGTTCGCTTCTCCCTTTGCCGCTGCAGAGCGAACGAAATCTGACAGACGACCAAATACGCCGCCTCGCGAAGCTCGGCGGTGTGATCGGCATTAACCTGTATTCCAGATTTCTCGCATCCGGCCGGGCCGTTATGGCGGATGTCATCCGGCATATCAAACATATTGCATCGGTTACCGGCTCCATGAAACATGTGGGACTCGGTTCCGATATGGATGGTGGGTTCGACTGCACTGCCCTGCCGGTCCATCTGGAATCACATGCTGACCTTGAGAGGCTCGCAGATGCGATGGCACAGACGGGCTTCAATGATGGCGATATCGCGCGATTTGCGTCGGCCAACTGGTCGGCGGTCATTTCCAGCAAAACAGGTGGCTGTTTTGGAGATGATGGGCGCAAGATCTGATTCCGGGGGAATTGGCACCTTACCGGTGTTCCGGCTCCGATAATTCAACCGCCGCTTTTTTAACCGCCCGGCGCCACCACGCAATTTGGGCTGATACCGATTTAACTCCCCCCGAGCCGGCGGATTGGTATGCCCGCAATACGTTCGCCGAACCGAGAGAGTCAAAGACATCCTGATCAATTTCCGAACACTCACGGCGCATTTCATCGAGCGGAAGTTGAGAGAGCGTTGCTCTGCCGGAGGCCTCACAACGCGCAACCAGTCTGCCAACCACCTGATGCGCGGTACGAAATGGAATTCCTTTTTTGACAAGATATTCCGCCAGGACCGTGGCGTCAGGAAATCCTTCATCGATGCGGCTGCTGATCACAGCTGAATTTATGGAAACGCCCCGCACCATCGCCGCCGCCATTTCAATACATGGCAGGACGGCATCGAATGCCGAAAAAACCAACCGCTTGTCCTCCTGCATGTCCCGGTTATACCCCATGGGCAGTCCTTTGAACATGGTCAGAAGAGCCAGCAATTGCCCGTAGATTCCACCGGTTTTTCCACGGATGAGCTCCAGCATATCGGGATTCCGTTTCTGCGGCATCATGGAACTTCCGGTCGTATGGGAATCGGCAAGCCGGATGAATTGAAATTCCGTCGAGCTGTAGATGATCCACTGTTCAGCAAACCGCGAAAGATGCATGGCCACCATGGACATCGCAAAGACCAGTTCCACGGCGAAATCACGATCACTTACGGAATCGAGGCTATTTCGCGTCACACCGCCCAAACCCAGTTCACGGGCACTATACGCCCGATCAATGGGAAGCGTTGATCCGGCGGCAGCCCCGGCACCAAGTGGAGACACGCTGGAGCGACGACGAACATCCAATAATCGAAGCCGGTCACGATCCAGCATTTCAACATAGGCGAGCAATTCATGGGCAAAGACGATCGGTTGTGCCCGTTGCAGATGGGTATAAGAGGGTGCCGGCATTTCAGATGCAGTTTCGGCGAGCGTGAGCAGTGCCTGCTGCAGATCGACAATAGCCCGGTGCATTTCGGCAGCGGCGTCCAGACACCAGCGAGCAAGATCGAGCGCGACCTGATCATTGCGTGACCGGCCGGTATGTAATTTTCTTCCCGGATCGCCAATTCGCTCCACCAATGCGGCCTCAACCGCCATATGGATATCTTCCTGTCGCATATCCCATTTGAAACGGCCGGCCCGAATATCGTCCAATATGGAGTTGAGTCCGGACTGAATCTCACTCAATTCCTTCGGTTTGATAAGCCCCACTGCGGCGAGCATTTGCGCGTGAACGAGTGATCCACGGATATCATATTCGGCCAAGCGGTGATCAAACGAGATCGATTCAACAAATCGCTCCGCCATCCGATCTTCCGTGGCGCCGATTCGAGCCTGCCAGGATTTGGTACCCCCCGTGATCGCCGAAGGTCTCTGTTTTTTTTCCCGACGTGCCGTTGTTTTCTTCATATTACAATTCCATCTCGTCGGTCACAGACCGCACCCATCCTGCATGGGCCCATGATACCGATACATTCAGACCGCCGCTCAAACTCCCGGCCCAAGGGTTTTATCTGAATCTCCATTATGGGGATGTGCGAGCGGAATCGTGATTCGGAATGTGGTTCCACTTCCGAGTTTGGAGACAGCCTCAATCCGCCCACCGTGCTCTTCGACGATTTTTTTCGTGACGGCGAGCCCCAGCCCCGTCCCTTTCTGTCCCTTCGTGGAGTAGAAGGGTTGGAAGATACGTTGCAGATCATCGGGCTTGATGCCTACGCCGTTATCCTGCACTTCGATGACGGCCAGGTGTGCCACGGGATCAACATCGCTTTTAAGTGTAACCACTCCGCGCCCGGATTCGACGGCATCAACGGCGTTGCCGAGCAGATTCAAAACCGCCTGATGAAGGCCATCAGCGTCGGCGGGTACGGGCGGCTGATCCTTATTAATCTCGGTGAGCAAGGTGAGTTTTTTATCCTTTGCCGCTGCGGCCATCAGCTCAAGACACTCATTAAGCACATAAGGTATATTGGTTAATTCATAATTTGGGCTGCGTGGTTTCGAGTAGGCAAGCATATTCATCGTCAAAGCCTGCACCTTGTCGAGATTGCGCTGTAGAATGGACCACCCCATCTGGATCTGCTTGATATCGGTGTTTTTAATGCCCATATCCACAACGTCGGCGCCGCCCCGCATTCCCTGGAGGATATTTTTGATGGAATGCGACAGGGATGCGACAGTCTGGCCGGTGGCAGCCAACCGTTCCTGACGTACCGATTCCTGATAAAGTCGGGCGATTTCAATCGCGAGACCCGACTGCAGCCCGATGGCCGTCAGC
>DAHWIP010000223.1:0-3952 GCA_027344975.1 Phycisphaerae bacterium | reverse complement strand
CTGCTGGCGACGCTTGCGTCAATATTCCACACCACACGGCGGCAAGCAGAATCAACAGCGCCATCGCCCAAGCTCGCCGAAGCTCCGCCGCCCTCACCAGTTTCAGGGGGCTGACTTTAGTGAGCGCATCGCCGGCCCGCTGATACAATCGCTGTGCAAACCCATCCGCTACCGCATCCCGAGGCCCTGTGTTTACCGAAAGCAGACTCACCGCTGTTGCCGTTGTTGAAGGCAAATTCAAAAGCGAATCGATCTCTCTGGCCAGAACCATTCGCTGCGGCCACCGATAAACCGCACCCATCGCGCCGGCGATCGCGATGATGGCGATCCAGATCAACGACATGGGAAAGAGGGTGCCCAAAAAAACTGCGATGCCAACCGCCGATATCCCTCGCCGCATGCCCGGCGTTCGTCTCCAATAACCCACCCCACAAACCGTCGCAGCCGCGATGAGGCAGAGAATCACCACCCGCCACCCCCAGCCGCCGACAGCCAGACGATTCAACAGGAAGATCATAATGGCCATGAGCGATGCGAATTGAACAAGCTGTGCCGCGACTTCAAGTTGATGTGCTGCCGCCGCCACCACCGCAGCGAAATTCCATTGTCGCAGAAAATATCGCTCGGTCGGTGATCGGGCGTCACGGCCGGAATCTCCGGATATCAACGCGGCCTGTTTGCTGATGCTGCTCATATTCAACCGCCCGGCCATGCGCGTTTTCGCAGGACCCACCTGATATTAACCGCAGGTTTCCCGGTCCGGCTGTGCCTTTTCTACCCTTACACTCGCCGGCCTGCCGACGGCGTTAATACCATCTCAGGCAATCTGCCTATATGACCTCACGGTGTTTCCGGCTGCGGTATCTCAACGCGTGCTTCCGCCACCAACTTTACGGGGCCTATCAGGCCGGACGGGTGCAGCGGAGAACTTTTGTGGTAGTAGTTCCACGTCTCAAATGTATATCGCCCGGGGGTCGGTCGAGGCAAGTTATGAATGACCCAGTTGGGAAAGCGGACCAGCGGGCCACCCAAATGCGGATGCCCCACAGGATGCCAGCGGGGGCGGCCCCATTGCATATGCGTGGGAAGTTGGTCATCGCCAATAAGCCGATTTTGCCAGGTGTCCGTCGCGACAATTCGCAATCGGTTGATCCCCGGTTTTATGGCGGATGTAATGTTCACCTTAAAGGGGGCGTACCAGAGAACGCCCATATCCTTGCCATTTACCCACACCTGCGCCATCTCATCCACCCTTCCCAGGCTCAGAATGATCTGCCTGCCGGTGCCGATGAACTGCGATGGGATGCGGATGGTTTTAAGGTAGGTGCCCGAGCCGGAAAAATATTTAATACCCCCATCCGTCGAATCCGTCCACGACATCAGGTGCGAAAATTCTGCACGCGCCGGGGCGCCCCAGCCGGGTGTGAAACGAATCTGCCATGGCCCATGAATGAAAAATGGCTTCGGCAACGTCGGCACCACGACCTTCGTCTTCTGTCCCTGTGCAAAGGTCAGATCGTAGTCG
Source organism: Phycisphaerae bacterium (assembly GCA_027344975.1). Lineage (GTDB taxonomy): Bacteria > Planctomycetota > Phycisphaerae > WQYP01 > WQYP01 > JAJZGD01. The sequence continues at coordinate 2,427 of DAHWIP010000223.1, read as the reverse complement.
CCGGCCTTCGGCGTTATCAATTCAAAGCGGCGATCCGAATTTAATACAACCTCCGAATGCGTTGAAAGATGGTGATGCCGGAAAATATGAACCACGTGATCAAGATGCGCATCTCGATGCCGGAATACCACAAATACCGATTCCAGCGGCCCAAGTTCAAGCGGTACGGCCGTACCGCCATGGACTTCTGAATAATCACCGGCGATGACCTGTCGGCCCGAAGCGGCGTACCACAGTTCGGGTACTTTACCTGCAACGTCAAACCAGGCCGTGGTCGCTAAAGGCGAATGGCCACGATTAACCACGAAATAAATATCCAATCCCCGCGCATGGCGGTGAATGGCCACCAGCGGAGCCGGTGCCTGAAAATCGGGTGGTACACCCAGTTGGCGAAGCATGTCGTCCACCGACACATTCCACGCCACCATCCCTTTGCCATACCGATGTTCCTTGATCGTGGTCCCGTTGCAATCTCCCCATACTGTTCGACCGATTGCCGCGACCTGCGCATCGCACGCCGGGTAGTCGGTCAGGCTCGGCGATGCCGTGGGCTTGGGACCGATAATCACCGCCCCGGCCGCGACCAGAGATTCAAGCTTCTTGGCCACGCGGGGAAGCATCAGTTGCGTTTGCGGTAGCACCATCACAAAGTAAGATCGCCCGCTCGGCAGAACGATCTTGCCGTTTTTGACGGTGGCCCGGTAAAACAGCGACAAGCTCGCCGCGTCCATTGAAAGTTGCGTTGGTTTACAGTTCAGCGTGCATGAATCGCATACCTGTTGTCCCTGCCGCAGCATGGTTAAGCAGCGATTCAGATAGGTAAAAAATGCGATACCCGGCTTGTACCACGTTTCATTCTCGCCAAAATGCGATCCCCACCATGCCATCAGAATACCGGGTTTGTATTTTTTATTCAGCGCCTGGAGAGTCCAGTCATGCAGGTAACACCGGTTGACTCCGCTCAGCAATCCTCCATCCAAGGTCGGCTTCAACGATTCCGGCGTTTCGTTCAACATGCTTTCCCATGGATGCCCCGTCAGTGTTTCCGCTCCAACGATCGTTCGTCCATCCGCTCTGGCGGCTCCCGCAACATTCCACGCAATGCCCGAACTGCTGGCATTCCAAAACTCTCCCATGGTGACATCGCAGGCGTCAGCACACGCGATGGTGTTGAATGGGCCTGTGTACGGCTCCAGGCACATCTTCAGTCCGGCCGCATCAATCAGTTTGTGGTAGATATCAAAATCATGCAGTTTGAACAGTTGGGCAATCGTGCGTTTGAAATCATATTTGAATTTTTGCGTCTGCGTCCGACTGCCCACGATGATACCGTCAAGGGTCGGCAACCACGGCAGGGGGTCATAATGCCGCATGGCGATAAAATCACTCCGGAAGTGTTTCGTCCATGTCTGCGGACCCGCCTCATAACTGTCGAAGAGCAGATGCGTGAATGTTCGGCCGACAAACGGCCCGAGATGATTTTCGACGCCATGAATGACATGCTCGATATGAAACGTCGCCGCCTTGACACTTAACTTGTCGGCTTCGAGAGATCGGCCGATGTCATCGGGCTTCGGGATGTCCTGCGATCCCGTGGATGTATATCCATAGCGGAATATCCGCCACGTTCCCGCCGGTGCACGCCACGTCAAGCGCCCCTGAGCGTTCATGTCACTGGAAATATTCAAAATAGTGCCGGGTTTAACAATCTTGGTCACCGGAACCGCCAGCACGCAAACATCCTCATAAAGGTTCTGGATTACGTGCGGTCGTCTCAGTTTCAGCTTTACCGACCCCGGTCCGTGCACGGTTGTAACCGTCCATACAATCTTCTTCATCGATAAAGCGGGAGTAATCCAGGGGCCGCCACTCGCAGAGAACCCGGGGCAGTTCTCCAATCCAACCTTCATGTGCAGTTTCCGGGCCACGCGGCAGGCATACTTAACCATGCCCCACCATTTGGGGCTGTGATAATAAACCGGAGGAACTCCGCTGTTTTCCATGTCCCTGCCGACCGATGCCTGCGAAGCAATCGGGCAGATCGTAACCCCCGCGATTCCGGCACGGTTCATGGCCGTTAAATCCCGCTTGATCCCATATTTGCTGATCGTCAATCCCATCCAATGCCACCATGCGTAAGTGCGATACTTGCGTGGCGGATGCAAAAATTCAGCCCTGAGATTGCCATCCGCGTGCACGGCTGCCCGTGCAGCCTCCTGTTGGAAATTGCACATCCACATGGCTGCAGCCAGGAGGCCGACGAAGAGATACGTCGACTTCGATTTCAGGATTGACGATTTTGAAAGCATTTTTTCACACATGAAAACGAGCTCCTTGACAGCGATATTCCGCGAGGTGTCAACTCTCACGCCGTCATTTAGAGAACGGGCGTATGGATCCTCGGCCGAAAGAATATTTAGAAAAGGA
>DAHWIP010000222.1:0-3957 GCA_027344975.1 Phycisphaerae bacterium | reverse complement strand
CGTGATGGCATGGGTCGGTGGTTGCTCGTCTTGTGGTTGGTCGCGGCTGGAGTGGTGACGGTTGCGGGTATGGTACGCGCCGCGGAGGCGGTCAGCCATCGGCAACCCTTTACCCTTCATAGTCCCGCTTTTAAGAATGGCGGGCGTCTGCCCAAAAAATTCACGGCGGATGGTGCGGATGTTTCGCCGCCGCTCTCGTGGAGCCGGGCGCCCGCAGGAACTCGAAGTCTGCTCATCATCATGTTTGACCCTGATGCACCCGGCCCCATGCCCTTTCTGCACTGGGTGGTATTTAATATCCCGCCGGGAACCCGTTCGCTTCCGGCTCATCTGCCTCCGCACAAGCATGTAACGGGGCTCCATGGTGCAAGGCAGGGTAAAAATTCGTTCGGTGGCCGCGGATATGGCGGGCCGGCGCCGCCGCCCGGTCCGGCCCATCATTACCGAATTGCCATCTATGCCCTGAATCGTAAACTGGCCTACGCACCCGATTGTTTTCGCTGTCTGCAGCATGCCATCGCTTACCATATTCTGGCACATGCCGAAATACGGGTAACCTATGGCCGGTGATGCCGACGTGTCGACATCCGGCGGCGATTTACCCGTGCATCATCCGGTGCCGGATGAGACGTCGTCCAGGCGACAGAAACGGTCGATCGTGGTCATCGGCTCGATCCTCGACACCGTGGCTATTATATTTATCATGTCCGCCCTGATTTCCGGCCGGGCAGACTGGTGGATCACCCTGCCGGGGCCCGCCTGGATACATTTCCCGCTCGTTTGCATCTGGTGTACGGCTGCATTCGCCTATTGGGTGATAGGACGGGCAGCGCGGTTTGATTCCAAAATAGCCGCGAAGCTCAACATCCGCACGCTGCGAACCTGTTGGCAGAATTCAAAGCGGAAAGCGGCTTCGCTGATGGGCGTCATCCTCGTCGCGGAATGCCTCACATGGCTTCTGATGGCGATGTTGATCGCCGACACCATCCGGTATTATCAGATATGGGCGGCGACCGGCGGCGATGTCAGTTGCTGGGTGCCGATGTGTCTGGTCGCCGCCGTGCTGATCGGAAGCTGGATGGGAATGGTTCGCTATCGGCGCGCCCATATGACACAACTGGCCATCGATCCCCGGCGGGGATTTCTGGGATGGCTCCCGACGCTCGGCGGCGTTGCGGCCATCGTGGTGTGTTCCTACCTGAAAACCCATTTCCCGCATCCGCCGCGACATCCCGTCGGATTGGCGGTAGTGCTTGGCAATCACGTGCTCAACAACGACACTCCGGGATGCACGCTGCGCGGTCGACTCCGGGCGGCTCTGCGGCTTTATCAGTACGGCCTGGTGAAATACATCATGGTCAGTGGGCGGGCGAAATATGGCCGCGACCACGCCCGCAGAAATGAATCTCTCGCGATGGCGGTATATTGTCTTGAACATCACATTCCGGATCATGCCCTGATTGTGGATTACGACGGCAACAACACCCGCTACACCGCGTACCACGCCGTGGAATGGATGCGCAAAAATCATATCAGGCGGGTGGTCGGCGTCAGTTCCATCTATCACCTCCCGCGAATCTATCTGGCATTTCATCAGCTTGGTGTCGATCCGTATACCGTCTCCAGCATCAAGCGCAGCTGGAAGGAAATGAACCCTTGGGGCCTGCTGCGCGAGTGCGTCGCGGTGCCGGTATACGCCTTGGACCCTCATTACCACCAACCGCCGGGAGGCTTGCATGGAGACTGAAAAAACGTCAACGTCTGATATAAGTATTCGCGTTTACAAAACTCGAGGACGGCTGGAATTACTCTGTGGCGACCAAGGCATGCGGGAGTTTCCCTGCATTACCGGGTCCAATCCCGGGGATAAGGAACGTGAGGGGGATCGGCGCACGCCCATCGGCCATTTCCGAGTGGTTTTCAAGAATCCGAAAAGCCGCTTTTTCCTTTCACTCGGGCTCGATTATCCCCGCATCTATGATGCCAATCGTGCTCTGGCGTCGGAGTTGATCACGTACGATCAGTACCGCAGCCTGGTCCGCGATTTGATGTATGGGGATATGACGGATGAGGCGGTGCAGAACCACGTCTGGAAAACTCCTCTCGGGGGCGAAATATTTATTCACGGTTGTGCCGACGCCCGCCGGGGAACCGCGGGTTGCGTCGCTCTTGATAATCCCGACATGCTTTTTCTGTACCATCGCGTACCGTTGGGCACACCCGTCGAGATTCTTCCTTGACGAGATGGCCGGTCCGTATTGTGCGGTGCGTCGGATAAAATTCCGCCTTGATCACGACTGAGCCCGCTATTCTCGCTGCCCCATACGCCGAGTCCTAAAAGCGTCTGATCCGGCTATTTCATGGACGGTTAGGCACCCTCCGTTCGATACAATGAAGGTCAAGTTAATTCTCGCGATTTCATTCTGAAGTTCAGATCGTCGTGAAATCGCAACGTGTAAAAATAAAGATGGGCAGATTGCCCGGGCCGACTGGAATGAAATGTGTAGTATTCATTCGATGCCGTGCCTCAGGAGCTGGAGTTTGGAGGTATTCATCATGAAAGGCTGGAAGACGGTACTCTCGGAAAACTTTACAACCAAGGTGCCGCATGATTACACAGTCATCGCACTGGACAAGGATGTGGTGGAGGTGCAGGATCCGTCGGGATTATTTGTCATGCATTTTCAGCATCGATCGGTCAAAGCCAAAATTCATCCGGATGATACGGTGAGCGTCCCGGCGCAGCAGATACCGGCTTATCATTTCATGCGTGAATGGATCAAATCCTTCGCCTCCATCCGGCTGACCGATGATGTCAGTCAGGTTGTCGGCACCAAATATCAGACGCTGACCGCTGCCGGTATCGAAAAGCAGCATTGGCTTTCAGCGTTCAAAAAGTTCGGTGGTGCCAAAAACCCCCAGCGCAGTTACCGCTTCTGGCTCATCCGTCACGAGGAGTCCGCGCTGCTCGTGTGGGTATTCGGTCCCACCCCGTCACTTGATTTCACGCGGGTTATTCAGGATGGAATCCTCAATGCCGTTCAGTTGGGTAAGGAGATCGGCCTCAAAAGCCGTCCGTTCATCGAAACGGTCGTGGAACTTGCCAATGAACACGTCGGGGCCGACACCGTCGCCGCCGTGGATGAACAGACGGTGACCATCGGCGGGGTAAAAATCCGCGTTAATCAATTGCACGATACCTGGATCGGGCAGCCGGAAAATCTGGCCGAAGATGTCCGGGACTTTTTTGATGATCTGCTGGTGGAATACACCGGCGAACTCAATGAAATTGACGGGTGGCAGGAAGTGCGTACGCGGGTATTTCCAAGCCTGATTCCCGAGGCCATGCTGCCTGCATTATCGCCCAAAGAATCCGGCACGGGTTCTGCGGACGCCGCCCAGCCGAGTTCGATCATCACCGAATCCTGGGTGAATAATCTTTTCATCGCTTACCGTGTGGGGCGTTCCGATCGCTACATCACGGCGGCTGATCTGGCGAACTGGGATATTTCCCCCGATACCCTGCATGAGCACGCTCTGGCGAATCTGGCACGCTCGACGCGGAAGCTTTCGATGAGCGGGGGGCATAGCGATAAATATGCCCTGTTCAGTTTCCCGGCCGATGATGTGATGAATTCATCGCGTATGCTGCTTCCTCTGGTGCAGAAGAATCTCAGGCCGCATCTCGGCAATACATACTATATGGCGGTCCCTGATCGGCATGTGCTGCTCGCGTTCGCCAGCGACGATCAGGCGACCCTGTCATGGCTGCGTCATCAGGTGGAAATTCGCTATACCAATGCGACCGAGCCCCTCTCCGACCGCCTTTTCATGGTGACTCCGGATGGTATCGTCGGTGAAGAGCGCCGTCCGCAACAGCCGCCCGCCACCAGCACCTGAGAGGAGAATCGTTAACCTTGCCTTCCGAGGCATCGGGCGTTATCGGGTTGCAGGCAT
>DAHWIP010000221.1:0-3965 GCA_027344975.1 Phycisphaerae bacterium | reverse complement strand
CGGGTAATTCTTGGCTTTCCGGCGCCCAAGTAGATGCATTGCGCGATTGGATCATTGCCGGCGGGCGAGTTTGGATTGACTTGGCTAAAGCCTCCAATCGCCAGTTGGCTCGCACGCTACTTGGTGGAAATTATGATCTTGCTTATGTAGAGACCATACGCAGTGCAAGTTATCCATACAGGATTCATGGTCACCCCCGGATCATAAAGACCTCCCGCAGTCGGAAATTGCGATGTTATTTTCCCGGGAACTCGCATGTCGTCGTATCTGCCGGTGGTTGGCCTCTTGTCATGCGCTATTCCCTGGGCCGAGGACAGGTGTGGCTTGATGCCGTCGATCGACGGGCGCTTCTGACGCCACAGGGCAGAGCGATCCCCGAGCTTTGGCCGGCTACGCGTGAGTTTTTTGCCGCCAAATCGGTTTCTCAGGTACCCAGATATGCTCTCCGCATGGCAGCCAATGCAATCGGATATCGGGTGATAAGTCGTCGATCGGTCATGCTGATTTTCGGTCTGCTTATTGGGTTCGTTGCCGTGGGCGGCTGGATATTGAGTCGGCGGGGTAAAGGAGGGATGCTGGGGGTGTTTGCTCTCGCAGTCGCTCTCATTGCCTCCGGTACTCTCTATGTGCTGGGTCGATTGGAGCGCGGACCGGTGCCCGAGAGCGAATCCGCCGTTCAAGTCGCGACGGTTCTCTCGAACGACTGTATGATCAGTGGCGAAGCTGCGATCTTTACCCCGCGGCAGATGACCGTATCGGCCCGAATCAGCGCCCCAACCTATACTTACTGGAACCGCTTTATCAACTCTCAGCGAGATTGTCGATTCGATTATTCACCTGATCAAAGCAGCACGAATGTTCGAAATTTGACCATCCCGTCAGGCAAAGTTGTCAATGTGTTGTATGAAACCTTTCAGCATACTGCCCAGCCAGACTTGTTGGTTCATGCTGCAGTCAATCAAGACGGGTTTTCGGGGAACTTCGAATCAAAATACCCCATCGAGCATGCCGTTATTGCTGGTCCGAGCGGGGTGATGGCATTGCAACTTGGATCTGCCAATGCTGGTCGGTCATCATTTACGTCCGGTACGGACCAGATATTGCCTGCGGGGCAGTACATGTCGGGTGTCCTGCTGAGTCGAAGTGATCAGCGCCAAGAGGCGCTAACCGCAGCATTATTGTCAGCAAATCCCGCACACCGGCCCGAATTGCTTGCGTGGTCCGACGACATTCCGCCTGCATGGAACGTGACCAAAACAAAACTTCATCTGTGTAATACGCTGATGGTATTACCATTCACGCCCCAGCTGCCACCAACAGGAACCGCCATCGCGGTTCCATGGCCCATGGTACGAATGCAGATTGTGCGCGGGCCCAAGGGACAGATGTCTGCACCTGTCTACAATTTTGATCTCCATCGATGGATGGCGGATACCACCATTTCCGGCCCTGTCTACATGAAATATTCGGTTCCTCGTTTACTGCGGCACATTAAAGCCACTCGTGCTCATCTTGAATTTGGCATAACCGCTCCCGGCAGAAAAGTATCTCTTGCCTTGTACGACCGTGGAGTCTGGATATCAATAGCAACGGTGACGGCGGCAAGAGCGGTTTTCAATCAGACGTTTGAACTCAAACCGGGAGAGTTTCGAAACGGGCATCTACTTCTTCGTTTGAATGTGGGTTTTTCGAAGCAGCCGAATTCAAGCTGGCATTTTGCCTATGGTCGCGTTTCCATCCACGGTTTGGCCGAATAGAGGTAACATGACGGAAGAACCAGTTATCAAAACAGTCAATTTAACCAAGCGATATGGGAATTTCACCGCACTCGATCGTCTGAATATTCATCTCCATCGCGGGCAGATTCTTGGTTTTATCGGTCCCAATGGCGCCGGGAAAACCACCACGATTAAGATACTTGTCGGTCTGAGCCGACCCTCCGAAGGATCGGCCTCAATCACCGGTATCGACTGTACCAGCGACACACGGAAAATTAAGCGGCTCGTGGGCTACATGCCGGATGTATTTGGCGCTTACGACAATATGCGCGTACGTGAATATCTTGATTTCTTCGGGGCTGCCTTCAAAATCGATCGGCGAATGCGGCTCAATCGCATCAATGAATGCCTGGAAATTGCAGGCGCGGGCCACATGGCGGACCTATACGTTGAGAGTCTTTCCCATGGAATGAAGCAGCGCGTGGCCATCGCCCGCATTATGCTGCACGACCCGCCTGTATTAATACTTGATGAGCCCGCCAACGGGCTTGATCCCACCGCACGTGTTGAAATGCGCGAACTGCTCCTTAAACTCGCGGCTCAGGGTAAAACGCTGATTGTTACAAGTCATATCCTGCCGGAATTGTCGCGAATCTGCAATGTGGTGGCCATGATGACCCACGGGAAATTAAGGGCGTTCGGGCCGCTCGACGAAATCATGAAGGAAATTCAGACGCGCCGAATTATTGAAATCCAATTACTCTCAGAAGATGATGTCAACTCGGCACATGATTTACTCAAGCAGCAGGGAGATTGGGTGGATGGAATTACTCCATCACCCGCCGACGGCACCATCCGTTTCACCACCACCGCCGGCGATGCCCGGCTGTCGGTGCTGCTGGCAAAGCTCATGACAGCGCAGATCAGAGTTGCGCAGTTTCGTGAACTGCAACAGGATCTGGAAGATGCGTTTATGACCGTCACCCGTCAAACTGCGGAGACGCCGCGTCCATGAACAACCCGATCATTACACGTGAATGTATCAGCCAAATGCGTAAGCCCGCCGCGCTCTGGATGCAGTTCATCTGGATGCTGGCCCTGGCAGGAATGGTAGTTTTGCGCTGGCCTCATTCCGGTCGTGTCGATTTATCGGGCGATCAGGCCCGGGAAGTACTCGCCATTTTTGGCTGGACGCTTCTGGCCGGCTTCATGGTGATCGTCCCGGCTTTTCCCGCAGCATCTATCGTCGCTGAAAAGCGTTCCGGTACGTTGGCACTCCTGCTGAATTCTCCCCTCTCGCCATGGCAGATATTCGTCGGTAAATTCATCGGATCAATTGGTTTTTCCCTTCTGCTTTTGGCCATCAGTCTCCCGGAGGCTGTCGCATGTTATGTCATGGGAGGCGTCAGTATTGTTGCACAGATAATTCCTGTTTATCTCCTTTTGCTGATTGCCGCTATTGAGGCCACCGCCATCGGACTCTATGTCAGCACGCGATGTCAGTCCATTGATGCCGCACTGCGGCTCACCTATGCCGTCATATTCGGTCTGTTTGTCGTGACGTTGATACCGGCAAAATTCGTGCCCCGTTCGGCACCTCCGATCGTTGGACATTATCTGCGGATGGCTTCTGATATCTCGCCGATCCCGATTCTTCAGGGATTGGTTGCCACCGGGCGATTTTCCGACAAATCCACTGATCTTGTATATTACCTTGTGTCCGCGGCACTGGTGATCTTGATCTGCGGAGGCTTAACGGTCCGCCGCCTGGGACAGCGTATCTTCGACCGACCTCGCGATTCCGGAAAAATTACCGATGAACGCTCTACTCAGGTGCAGGCCTATCGCCGATTCATGTATCTTTGGTTCTTTGATCCGCAGCGCCGGGAGAAACTCACGGGCCGTTTCTCCAATCCGGTCATGGTTAAGGAATTCAGAGCCTCGCGTTTCGGTCGATCTTCGTGGATGGCAAGATTGGTCGGAATCTGCCTCGTATTATCCCTCGGCTTGATGCTGGCGACTGCCTACGGATCCATGCATTCCAGCGGCAATCTGATGGGGGGGCTGATGGTTGTCCTGCAGATTGCGATCATCGTTCTCATAACGCCAAGCCTCGCTGCGGGTCTTATCAGCTCTGAAGTTCAAAATGGGTCATGGCGTCTGCTTCAGATGACCCCTCTTTCCGCCGCTGAGATCGTTACCGGAAAATTGCTTTCTGTCTTCCGCACGTTGGCACTGCTGCTCCTG
>DAHWIP010000220.1:0-4010 GCA_027344975.1 Phycisphaerae bacterium | reverse complement strand
GCCTCCACTTATCCAGCCGGGCGGTCTTCAAGCCGCCCGGCTTTTTTTTGCGGTCTCCCACCCACAGCACCGGATGGTAATCCGGTGATTGATCTGGTGCTACGAACGAACCACCGGGCTTTCCCCGCGATGATTCTACCGCACGGCCAGTTCCGGGCGGCCGCCGAATTGCTGGATCCGGGGTTGTGGGGCACCGACTTCTACGCCGCTGATGGCAAAAATCCCGGTGTTACCCGTTTTATTTGCCGGTCCGTTAAATGTCAGCGATTCAAGCGTATCACCTGTCAGGTTAAGGCCCCGGGTCACCGCGGATGCCCCATTCACGTGGCCCGCCAGGTTGGCCATATTCAGGTAGGTTACATACCAGGCGGGAGTGCCGCTGGTGTGCGCATTAAGAGAGAAGTGGCTGTTGCTCACGATGAGCTTGCCAATGCCGCGAATCGCCGCACCATAACCATTGCCATCCGGCGTGGTGCCGCGGGATTGAATGTTGTACCAATCCGGCGCGGCGTAATCAGTGGTCACGGTCAACGAGTTTCCATCCTGATTGCGGAAATGCAGCGTTACCTTGCCAATGCCATTGCCATAGGCGGAGGATGCCAAAATCGCCATGGAGGTGAATCGGGCGGGCGCGGCTAACGTAAGATGCCCGGTCTTTGGCCCACCCCCTTTGAGAAACACCGAATTATTGGCACCAAAGGGCTGAAGCTGAAACACCGTGCCAAAGCTGGCGATGCGACCATTCTCCGGCAGCCCGGTGCCCGCTGGCGCGCCCGGCAAACCCGCTTGATAGAAGACCGATCCGCCATCAAAAGTATGCCCGAAATATTTGCGACTCAAGGCGGAACCCGCCACCACCGGGATGGTATTTTTCACCACCAGATCCGCGTCATAACCACGGGCGGCAATCGGCTCCAGACGCTGTGCATAAAACCGCACATCGCCAATCTGCTGCACACCGGTACTGTTTCCGTTGGAGGCCGTAAAGCCGATGTAGCCATCCATGCTTGAAAGAATATGCGAAAGCTGATGGGGAAGCGTATAGCTGGCCTTATACACACTGTCTCCACGCTTAGCCTCAAAGCGAACCGTCTTGGCACCGTCATAGCGCACCACGACATCGATGGGGCCGCCCACCGCGGAAAAATTCACCGCGCCGGTGGTGCCGATATTCTTGCGCCTTAGTCCGTAGACTTTGCCGCGCGAATAGGCCACCTGCAACACCGACTTGCCATTGTTGTCGACGCCCAGGCCAAAGCTATTCCGCGGTGCCCGGCCACTGTCATCGGTAAAGCCTTTGGCGGCGGGCGACTGACCCCGGAACGGCATATGCTGTGTAAAACGGTTGTTCTGCACCGCAACGTAAAATCCGCCCTGGTCAGGCTTAAGCAGGTGATACTTGAAGTTGAGCGTCCAGGGGCCACCCACCGTGACGCGCTGTTGAAACCAGGCGCGCGTCTGTTCATCAGAGTTTGCACCCGTGAGGATTAAACGGTTGTGTATACAGCCGCAGCTTTTAAGTTTAACCATACTGATATTGGGAACCCCCACATTAAACGCCGCAGGGTTGCTGTTAAGAAGCAGGTTCTGCTGCGGCCAGGCCGCACCACCATGGTTAATAGCCAACAGATTCGCCGGCGTGTCGGTGGACATGGACGGCGGCACTTCCGCCGGCGCTGACGCCCACTGTTTATTGGGATTTTTACCGAGCGTTTCATGCAGAATCCCCCCCGCCACCACGGCAGAGGAAGAAATCCATGGCTTATTAAGTACGTGACCATCAAACTCGGCGCTATGAATATAGACATTGCTGCCACCCGCGGGGGTCGCTGTAATTGTGAAAGTTCCCTTCGCGTAAGGCGCACCAAGCTTAATAACCGCCTTGCGGAATCGGGGGGTGCAAAGTTCCCAAGTCGTATTAGGCCGACCCGGGTCCACCATGTAAAGGCCGAGTTGCGTCAGCACATACCACGCGGACATTTCGCCGCAGTCGTCGTTGCCACCGCCGGCCAAGCCGCCGGGCGTATTGGTGAAGCAGCGGTCCGCCTCGTAGGACGCAACCTCTTGCGTGCGCCAGGGTTCACAGGCATAGTCGAATAAAAATGGGGCTTGCAGGTCCGGTTCATTTCCCGCGTCGTAATGGTTGTCGTTAAAAAACTCGTCCAGCCTCTGGCAGAACGGCCGATCGCCTCCCAGCAAATTGACCAACCCCGCCACATCCTGCGGCACCAGCCAGATGTACTCCCAGGCGGTACCTTCCACATAATGCGGCCCCCACGTGGTCTTTTCAAAAATGGGAACCCAGGCACCATTGGCCAAACGCGGTTGCATAAACCGCGTGACCGGGTTGTACATTTCGCGATACTGTTCGGCCCATTCGCTCAAGATGGCCGCCTCGCGAAAGTGATGCCGTTCCCGCGCGATACCCGCCAATGCCGCATAAGAAATATCATACTCTTCCGCCGATGACACATTGCAACTGGCGGCAAAATGTTTTTTATGGTGCAACTTGGCCATATGAAGCATGGCGGCATAGGCCCGCTTCATATCAAAATTATGAATGCCTGCATTCCACGTCGTGGCCATCACCACAGATAATGGATCCCCCACCATCACCGCACCGGGGCGGTTGGCCGCCGGCCAGCGGCCAATAATGCCCGACTGCTTGGCCATTTCCACAATAGATTGCGCCATATCGGCCAGTTTCTTCGGCTCAATCACCGACAGCAAAGGCACTTCACTGCGGTAAATATCCCATCCCGAAAAATTAGCATACATGTACTTGTGGCCGGCCGCGACATGATGAATTTTATTGTCGTAACCGATGTAACGACCGTCAATATCATCAAACACCGTTGGATCAAGCATCGCATGATACAACGCGGTGTAGAAATTGATGCGATGATTCTGCGACCCGCCCGATACCTTAATGACCGACAGCGCTTTGTTCCAGATGGCTTCGGCCGTGTTGCGATACCGGTCAAAATTCCAGCTTTGCATCTCCCCTTTGAGATTCCGCATCGCTCCCTTCACGCTGACAAACGAAATGCCCACACGCACTTCAATGGTTTGCGGCTGGTTGCTGGCGGCATAACTTACAAAAGCCCCAATCGCCGGCCTTTGCGTTTTCATGTTCGCCACCATCTGACCGGGAGTGATTTTGCCCCCCTTCCACATGCCCAACTGATTTGGGGCCTTGCTGAACTGCATGGCAAAGTAAACCGGCAGCGGAGGCCAGGCGCTGCAAAATACGTCGCTGGTGACGTAACCCGTCAGGGTACGATGATTATCAAATTGCAGATGACACGGATAACTTAAGCTGGTCATCACATGGCTGATGGGCACAATAATATTGGCGGCTTTGCCCGCAGGAAACGTGAAGCGGGCCATGCCGCAGCGCAGCGTGGTGGTCAGTTCGGCGTTGACACCCCAGGTTTTTTCAAATACCTGATAGTATCCCGGCAGCGCGGTTTCGTTCTTATGGCTGAAAGTGAAATGATACTGCGATGCATGGGTTTGCACCGGCCCGGTGGTGGCGGTAAAAAAAACGTCGCCGAAATTCGTACAGCCGGTGCCGCTGAGATGCGTCATGCTGAAGCCGCCTATGTGATGCAGATTGTAAACATAACACGCACCGCCATTGACCCGTTTGGGCGACATATCCGGGCACAACTGCGCCATGCCGAAAGGGAGCGTCGCCCCCGGAAAAGTGTTGCCCCCCGAGGCCGTGCCAATAAACGGATTAACCAGATTGATCAGAGGAGTCGCATCGGCTGCCGCCGCAGTCGGCACCGGAGAGAACAAACTCACAAAAACAACCATTAAAAAAGCGCCGGCCGCAGCGGCCGACTTGCGAAATCCATGCATACAAAAGCACCTTAAAATGAATGAAACAAATACTTGTTCAAGTATAGGCCACACCCCCGATGTGTCAAGCTGATGACGCGGCATTTCAGCCTCCGCCACCAGTGGTTGAGCTTGCCGGCATCGTGGTCGGCAGTCTGCCGCCA
>DAHWIP010000021.1:0-13740 GCA_027344975.1 Phycisphaerae bacterium | reverse complement strand
TAGTCATCCGTCAGCGTGCTTGTGGCGTTACCTCCAGTGCCGCCCGCGCCAAGGGCATTTCCGCCGGTGGCCGTTTGGGAAAGCGTCAATGCGCCGGTGGTCTCGCCGCTGACGGCATTATTTAGGTTCTCGTTAGCACCAGTTAGTCCGCTCCCCCCCGTCGCCGTGCCGGAGACGCTGACCGCGCCGCCGTTCGACAATGCACCGAAGGCGCTGATAGACGCGGCTCCACCATTCCCGACGCCCATGCTTCCGCTCGCCGGGCCGCCGTTACCGCCGGTTGCATTGACCGTCAGCGAAAGGCTCGATGGCTGGGGTGTTGTGCTGCTGGTGTACTGCCGCGTCAGGGTGCTTGAGGCATAGCCTCCTAAGCCGCCCACGCCAAGGGCGTTACCGCCGATCGCCGTTTGGGAAAGCGTCAATGCGCCGGTGGTTTGGCCGCTGACGGTGTTGCTCAGGGTTTCTTTTACGCCATTTTGACCGTTGCCACCGATGGCCGTGCCGGAGACATTTACCGCCCCACCACGCGATATTCCTTCGGCGGATATTTGTGCGGTACCTCCGGAGCCGTCGCCGGTGGTAACCGCGTTCGGTGATGGTTCTCCGGCATTTCCACCCACGGCTTTAACACTGATGGTAAGCGGGACCTCCTGCTGGTCGACCACATAGCCGCTGGCTGATGCATTGCCTCCGTTGCCGGAGTGAATTCCTGATGGATCGTATATGTAGCCCCCGCTTCCGCCGGCGGCCGTTGCGCTAGCTGTAACCGCTCCTCCAATTGAAACGCCGCTGGCGGAGGTTTGCACCTTGGCGGTGGCGGACCCGCCAGCTCCTGCAAAATATTGAGTTGAGCCGTTCTGCACCAGCAGCACTTCCAATCCACCGGCTCCACCCGTAGCCGTCGCGGTTCCCTGCAAGGCTGTTCCCGGCGGGGTGTAGGCGGAAGATGGATTCAGGCCGGCGTAGGCGCCGGCGGCAGCGCCGACATAACCGGCCGAAGGCGTGGTACTCCCGGTCGAATTCACATTGAACGTCCCACCCGAACCACCCACGGCCGTTGCAAGCTGGCCTGGGTCTCCATTTGCGGCTGTCGCATAGGCGGGCTGCGCAGCTACCCCTGCCGAGCCGTTGGTGCCCGTAATTGTGACCGTGTTAATGGTTGTCGCCATTGAAGGTAATGGCGAGGCGGCTGCCGCCGCACATAATAAAACCCCCGAGATTCCACCTCGTGAAGTGAACGCAGGCGCTTTATCCATGCGCATGGGATCCTCCCGAAATAACACAGTGCCATTGGTCGCCACCACGGGGCGTTTTTACGATACAGCGCTTACAGGGGGTGTGATTAGATTACGAAGTTGCAGCACATCCACTCCTGCGAATTCAAGTCTAATTCATCTTTTATCGGTGTCAAGGAAAAAATATTTACCAAATTGGTGCGCACCAACAACCTTCACGCACATCGCAAATTGCAAATTATAGTGCCGTAAGTAGAGTCCGATATTATCAGGGCACACGACCTAATTAAGGCGATGGTCACTTCGTAACTCGGCAGCCCAGGCGCGGTGCGGAACCGGCCATCACCGCCGGTTTTGGCACTTTTTGTCCGTGACCTTTTCCAACCACTTGACCACTTTGCCGTCGAGGCCGACATACTGATTCCCGCTAAATGCATATCGCAATGCGTTCACGCTCTTTTCACTCGCTGTTCGGTAAAGAAAGGCTATCCTGACGATCACGCCATCGCCGCAGGATTTGCAATCGTTCCTCGTAAAGCGATCGGGTGCGGCTCTCTTCCATTTGAACGACGGCTTGGGGTGCATCCTCGGGCTGGCCCGCCCGGAATGGTGGACTGGGTGCATACTCCAACGCGAGTTGTACGGCTTCCGCAGTTGTTTGGCCGCGTAAGGCGGCCACCAGCGACAGGGCAAAATCGATGCCCGCCGTTACGCCGCCGCCCGTGATGAGATTTCCATCCTGAACCACCCGTTCACGCACCGGGATCGCGTCGAAAATGGAAAGCAGATCGTGGTAGCGCCAATGGGTGGTGGCGCGTCGCCCTTTGAGCAATCCCGCCACACCCAGTAAAAGGGCTCCGGTACAGACCGAGGTGACCCACCGCGCCTTTGCCGCCTTTTGCCCTATCCAACCCACTACTTCGTCGTCTTGACACAGTGCGTTGATACCAGCCCCTCCAGGAATACAGAGCACCTCCAAGGGGTGCGTGTCATTCAACGTTGCGTTGGGGTGAAGCAGCAGGCCCGTAGAGCTGCGGACAGGCTCCAGTGTCTTCCAAAAGAGCCGAATCTCACAATCGGGCATGGCGGCGAACACTTCATAGGGACCGGACAAGTCCAACTGTTGAACGCCGGGAAATATCAGAAAACCGACGGTTGTCATCAAGGCTCAGACTCCTTTAAGGTTTTTCTCCATCCACGACTCGTGATATCGGTTGGCCCCATAACTTCCCGATTGTTCCGGCACATGGACGCCCACAACATACACTGAATTCCGTGGTGCCGGGAGCGAGTCACGCGGGCGCAGTTGGAAGCCAGCGGCACATTAGGGACGGCGAGGTACGATTTGCATGCCGGAGGCTCCGGCGGTATCATCAGTTAATCCGGATATACGGATGGATATGCAGATGGATGATGTATGCACATAAATGACATCTTTGCCCGCGACAGAACCACATTTTCGTTTGAATTCTTCCCGCCGAAGTCGGACGCGGCCGCGGAGCAGCTTTTCGCGCATATCGCCCGGCTGGAGAGTCTCAAGCCGTCGTTTGTGTCGGTGACGTACGGCGCCGGGGGCTCAAGTCGGCAGCGGACGCATGATCTGGTGGTGCGTCTCAAGGACCGCACCACGCTCACGCCCGTGCCGCACCTGACGTGCGTCTGCCATACTGAAGCGGAGATTGCATCAATATTGGATCAATACGCAGCTCACGGCATTGACAACATATTGGCGCTGGGGGGCGATCCACCCAAAGACATGCCGAACCATGACCGCAGCAAAGACGTTTTTGCTCATGCGGCGGATCTGGTGGCGTTCATTCGCCGGTGCCGGACATCCGATCCACGCGGTTTCGGCATCGGCGTGGCGGGTTTTCCCGAGGGGCATCCGGCGACGCCGAATCGGCTGCTGGAGATGGACCATCTCAAGGCGAAGGTGGATGCGGGGGCGGACTATATCTGCACGCAGCTCTTTTTTGATAATCATGATTTTTACGACTTCCGGGAGCGCTGCGAACTGGCGGGCATCAAGGTGCCGATCATCGCGGGCATCATGCCCATTACCTCCGCCAACAGTCTGCGTCGCATGGCGGAAACGGCGTTGGGGGCGCATTACCCCGCCAAATTGCTCCGGGCCATCAGTCGGGCCGGGACTGATCCGCAGGCCATCGCCCGGGTGGGAATCCACTGGGCCACCGAACAGTGCCGCGATCTGCTTGATCATCAGGTGCGGGGCATTCACTTTTACACCTTGAATAACTCCGAGGCAACGCTTCAGATTTATCAAAATCTCGGTGTGGCGGACAGCTTCCAATTGAGAGGCTGAAACCCGCCGGGGTTGCCATGCCGCCGCCCCGCTATTACGCTTTCCAACCTTATGACGGGGATGGACCGCTGAACGATGCTTATTGCGCTGAATCTGATACAACCGTACCTGGATAAACCGCTTACGGCGGAGTGGGTGCAGCATGCCCTTACGCACAGCGGCTTTGTGGTTGAGCACGTTCACGACGCGGGCGGCACCCAAGTGCTGGATGTGGAACTCACCAGCAATCGGCCCGACTGCCAGAGCCACATCGGCATTGCACGGGAACTGGCGGTGCTTGCCGGATGCAAACTCCAGATTCCGCCCGTAACTGCCGCCAAACCGAAAGACAGTGATGCGCGTGGCGACAACGCCGTCCTCATTGCCCTCGATGCACCGAAGCGCTGTCCGTATTACAGTGCGGTTGCGATCAACCATGTGCGCGTCGGGCCATCCCCGGATTGGCTGGTGCGGGCGCTGGAATCGCTTGGCCTGCGGACGGTGAATAATGTTGTCGATATTACCAATTACGTACTCATGCTCACGGGGCAGCCCCTTCACGCATTTGACCGAGATCGTCTGAGCTCCGGACCGGTTGTGATCCGCGAGGCTCTCGACGGTGAAACCATGCGGCTGATCAACGGGCAGGAGGTGCGGCTGTCGGCATCGGACCTGCTGATCGCCGACTGCAATCGGCCGCTGGCCCTGGCGGGGATCATGGGGGGGCTGGAGAGTGAAATTCATACCGGCACGCAGCGGGTTCTGCTGGAATCGGCGCAGTTTGATCCGACCGGAATCGCCCGCACGGTGCGCCGAACGAATATCTCGTCCGATTCTTCACGCCGATTTGAACGCGGCGTCGATCCGGCGATGGTGATCTACGCCCGAAATCTGGCGGCGCAGATGATGTGCGAACTTTGCGGCGGGAAAATAGGCGCTGGGAGCGACCGGGGCGATCTGGTGCAGGCGCAGCATCATATTCCGCTGCGGCTGGAGCGTTTTACCAAGCTCATCGGCGTGGCGATAGACCCCGATACCGCGATGAAAATCCTGCGAGGACTGGAATTTACTCCCCGGTTGAACGGTGCGGAAATCCATTGCACCACGCCGAGCTTCCGGTTTGATATTTCCCGTGAAGTGGATCTGATTGAAGAACTGGTGCGGATCTGGGGTTATGAAAATGTGCCGCTGGGCGACCGGGTGAACCACGCGCTGCCGCCGCCGGATCGGGCGTTGGAATGTCGGCGGAAGGTTCGGCAGTTGCTCGCAGGGGCGGGGTGGTATGAGACGGTAACATTCACATTTGTCGATCCGCCGGAATTTGAACTCTTTGCTGCCGCCCCGGCGCAGGCATTAAAGGTTCAGGATGCGGTTCGCAAAGCCAATAATGTGCTGCGTCCCTCTTTGCTGCCGGGATTGCTTTCGACCATCCGGCAGAATCAGAACGTTGGGGAATCGCACGCCCGGTTTTTTGAAATCGCATCGGTCTTTTCCCGACCGGCGGCGTCGGCGGCACCCGTCGAAAAGCAGCATCTGGCCATTACCGGGCGCGATGTTGCGGAGGTGATCGGTTGTATTGAACTGATCGTCGAGTCGATTTCGGGGGCATCACCTGACGGGCAAAGCGGAATCGAAGTGATACCCGCTGATGAAACCGGTTTTGCCAAGGGCGCCTGCGGTAAGGTTATTTTTGCCAGCCGGGCGAACGGTGAGGTGCCGGTATCGCTCGGTTTTGTCGGTCTGCTCAACGCCCCGGTTACCCGGTATTACGATCTGCGCAAGCCGGTGGCGGCAGCGGAGTTGGACTGGGAGGCCCTCGCAGCGCTTTACGCTCCGCTTCGACGCGCTCATGAACTGCCGCGGTTCCCGGCTGTGCGGCGCGATCTCTCGGCCATCGTTTTGGAATCGGTATCGTGGCGTGAAATACGCAGCCGCATCGATGGGGTGGTGGATCACAACCTTCTGGCGGAGATTCGGTTTGTCGGGTCGTATCGGGGTAAGCCGATTGAAGCGGGAAAAAAGAGTGTGACCATGGAGCTGGTATTTCGCGATGCCAAAGGGAGCCTGCAATCGGAACAGGTGGACGATCAGATGAACCGGATCATCGCCGGGTTGGAAGCGGGCGTGGGTGCTGAGATTCGGCGGTAATGTTGCAGGAAGTCGCCCGGCGGGCGCCCGTGACAGGCTACCATCATTTCCGCCGGTGGTTTCCTGAAGGAATCATCGTCCGATATCCGATGATGCATGGTGGAACATGATGCGGATGTGGCGAGCAACCGGTGATCCATTGAACTGCGATTCAGGCGGGCAGCGACCGAGACGTCGGCTCTCGGTTCCTCTGACCGGAGACGGTGGTCGGCGGCGGAGAGCGTGGGGCTACAACAGGCGTTTTGCAGCTCATTTGATTATCGCATGCCATAATCCGTACAATTGAGCGAAGAATGCATCCAGCGGCATAGCGCTGGAAGATGGAGAATCACATGTACGAACGCTTTACCGACCGCGCCCGCAAAGTCATGGCCCTGGCCAATCAGGAGGCGCAGCGGTTTAATCACGAATATATCGGGACCGAGCACATCCTGCTGGGGCTCGTTAAGGAAGGCTCCGGCGTGGGGGCGACGGTTCTGCGGAACCTGGATATTGACCTGCGCAAGGTGCGGCTGGAAGTTGAAAAGCTCGTCAAGAGCGGACCCGATATGGTGACCATGGGCAAATTGCCGCAGACGCCGCGCGCCAAAAAAGTCATCGAATATGCCATTGAAGAGGCGCGGAATCTGGGGCACAACTACGTCGGCACTGAACACCTGCTGCTGGGATTGCTGCGCGAACGCGACGGCGTGGCGGCGCAGGTATTGATGAATCTCAACCTGAAGCTGGAAGAGGTTCGCGAAGAGGTGTTGAACCTGCTTGGAGCCGGGGTGGAGAGTGAAAGCTCCAGCGAAAAGACCGAATCCAAGGGCCGATCGCGCACACCTGCACTCGATTCCTTCGGCCGCGATCTGACGGAGCTGGCCCGCGAGGGGCAACTTGACCCGGTCATCGGCCGCAGCAATGAAATTGAGCGTGTGGTGCAGATACTCTGCCGCCGCACCAAAAATAACCCGGTGCTGCTGGGCGAGGCGGGCGTGGGCAAGACGGCGATTGTCGAAGGCCTGGCCCAGAAGATCATTTCCAGCGATGTGCCGGAGATTCTGCTGGATAAGCGGATCGTTGTGCTGGATCTGGCCATGATGGTGGCGGGCACCAAATACCGCGGCCAGTTTGAAGAGCGCATCAAGGCCGTCATGACCGAGGTGCGCCGGGCCAAGAATGTCATTCTATTCATCGACGAACTTCACACGCTGGTGGGCGCCGGCGGGGCGGAAGGGGCGATCGATGCCAGCAACGTGCTCAAGCCGTCGCTGGCCCGCGGCGAAATCCAGTGCATCGGTGCGACCACGCTGGATGAATATCGAAAATATGTTGAAAAGGACGGCGCGCTGGAGCGGCGGTTCCAGACGATCATCGTCGAACCGCCCAGCAAGGAAGAAGCGCTGGAAATCCTCCGCGGCCTGCGCGACCGCTATGAATCGCACCATCGCGTGCAGATCACCGATGAGGCGATCAAGGCGGCCATCGAGCTTTCCACACGCTACATCACCAGCCGCTGTCTGCCCGACAAGGCGATTGACGTGATTGATGAAGCTGGGGCGCGGATCCGTCTCAAGTCCATGAGCAAGCCGCCGAATCTGACGGAAATTGAAGAACAGATCGAGCGGCTGACGGTGGAAAAGGATGATGCCGTCAAGCAGGCGGATTATGAGCGTGCCGCACAACTGCGCGATCAGGCGGAGGAACTCCGGCGCAGAAAAGAAGAGGAACAGCAGAAATGGCGCGAGCAGGCCAAGGCCGTCGACGGCGTGGTGGATGAAGAAACCGTCGCCGAGGTGGTCAGCAAGATGACCGGCGTTCCGCTTACCCGGCTGGAAAAGGCCGAAGCATCGCGATTACTGGAACTCGAAGGGGAACTCCATCGCCGCGTGGTCAGTCAGGATGATGCCATCAAGGCGGTATCACGCTCCATCCGTCGGGCGCGATCGGGATTGAAAGATCCGAATCGTCCGATGGGAACGTTCCTCTTCCTGGGGCCCTCGGGCGTAGGCAAGACCTTGCTGTCCAAGGCGATTGCGGAATTTCTCTTCGGCAATGAAGCGTCGCTTATTCAGATTGACATGTCTGAATACATGGAAAAATATAATGTCAGCCGTCTCATCGGCGCACCCCCCGGGTATGTCGGCTATGAAGAAGGCGGACAGCTTACCGAGCGCATCCGCCGTCGGCCCTATGCCGTGGTGCTGCTCGATGAGATCGAAAAAGCGCACCCGGACGTGTTCAACATGCTCCTGCAGATCATGGAAGAAGGGCGTCTGACGGATAATGTCGGCCGCGTGGTGGACTTCAAGAACACCATTCTGATCATGACCAGCAACATCGGCGCGGATCTGATCAAGAGCGGCGGCATCCAGGGATTCGGCTATGCCAAGCGCGACAGCGATCAGAACTTTGAATCGATGAAGAAGGGGTTGCTGCGGGAAGTTGAAAAATTCTTCCGGCCGGAATTTATTAACCGTCTGGATGATACCATCATCTTCCGTCCGCTTTCACGTGAGGACCTCTACAACATCATCGACATCGAGGTTCAGAAGGTGGCCAAGCGGCTTCATGAACAGGGAATCGCGCTGGAAACCACCGCCGCCGCCCATGATCTGCTTATTGAGAAGGGGTATAACCCTGATTTCGGTGCCCGACCGCTGCGTCGTGCCATCGAGCAATATCTGGAAGATCCGCTTTCCGAGTCGATCCTCCGGGGTGATTATGTGGGCATGGCAAAGGTGCAGATCGACCGCGACGGTGAAAAGTTGCGGTTTACCGGTGTGCCCAAGGAAGCGGAGCCTGCGGCTCTGGCAACCGCCGGCGCGGCCCCGACGTAATTTCCCCCCGGCGTCTGGGAGATATCCGGTGTGACACTCAAGGCCTGCGATTTTCGCGGGCCTTTTTTCGTTTATGCCCGGGTAGGCAACCAAAACTTTTTGTCGTAAGATCAAAGCATGGCGCAGGACCGGATACGCGCCGGCGGTGTGATGGTCTGAGGATACGATATGGTCGATGCCCCCCGAAATATCTCTTCCATGCGATCGACTGCTTTCGGGGCTGGAAAACGGGTGCCGTCGATTTTTGAAACCCATATAGCCGGCCACCCGTTGGCATCCGGTCGTCCCGTGACGGTCATTGATGTGAGATATAACATTGCCCCGGTGGTCGGGGTCATTTCATCTACGGAAAGGCCGGTAGCGCGGCTCAATTGACATTCATTTAAGGAGCAATATCCATGTCCCGATCCGATTTTCAATCCAACCCATCATCGGTATTGAATCGCCGCAGGCTTCTGCAGATCACCGCCTGTGCCGGGGCAGCCGCCGCACTTTCGGGCTGCGAGCGCAATTCATCCGAAGCGATGACTGGATCCACCAAACCGCACGGGGTCTTTGAAGCATCCTCGCTGACGGGTGCAGACTGGACATTTCATCAGGAGGGGGAAACCGAGCGGCTTCCCGCCGTTGTTCCCGGCAGCACCTACACCGATCTGCTCAGAAATGGGAAACTTCCCGATCCCTACTACCGGGAGAACATGGACAAGGTGCAGTGGGTTGCGGAAAAAAACTGGTTCTATGAACGGACGTTTCACATATCCGATGAGATGCTCACGCGTAAACATCTCCGCCTGCAGTGCGACGGCCTCGATACCCTCGCTACAGTCTGGGTCAATGGACACCACATCGGCGACGCAGACAACATGTTCCGCCAATGGAGTTTTAATATAAAGCCGTTTGTGCATCGCGGAACCAATACGCTGCGAATCAAATTCAACACGCTGGAGCCTACTGTCCGGAAACTCAGCGCAAGCTACAAAGCCCGATATGGAATCAATCTCACGGATCCGCGATGTTGGATTCGCAAGGCCCCCTATATGTGGGGCTGGGACTGGTGCCGCCCGATGCTCACCCAGGGTATCTGGCGCGATATCCGTATTGAGGCATTTGATGCCAAAATTACCGATGTCGGCGTCCATCAGCACCACCGACCGGACGGCTCGGTACGTCTTTCCGTTCACACCTCGACCATCGGGGCGCCTGCAGATTCCAAGCTTGTCGTGACCGTTTCACTGGGAGGCCGGACGGTGGCCACCGGTATCGGACGAATTCAGGGTGGGAGCTCGATTGTTGATCTGACCATTACCCAACCAGAACTCTGGTGGCCCAACGGCATGGGGGCACATCCCCTGTATCGCGTCACCGTTGAACTCAATCACGCCAACGTCGTGCTCCATTCACACAGTTGCCGCGTCGGCCTGCGCACCGCTGAGGTGCTGCCACCGAAAGATGGCGTCGCCATGCACATCAAGATTAATGGAATTCCTGTATTCGCCAAAGGCGCCGATTGGATTCCCGCCGACAATCTCCCCACCCGGGTTACACCCGAAATCCTCCGCTACTACATGAAAACCGCCGCCGATTGCCATTTCAACTTCATACGCCTCTGGGGCGGCGGCTATTACGAACAGGACGAACTCTTCGACCTGTGTGACGAACTGGGGATCATGCTGCAGTTTGAATTCAAATTCGCCAACGATACCTACCCCGTCAACGATAAAACCTGGATGGACAATCTGCATGTGGAACTGGAACAGCAGATTCGCCGTTGCCGCAACCATCCATCGATCGTCATCTGGAGCGGTAACAACGAGATTCGACGCTTCAAGGGGTATTATCACCTTTTCGGCGATGTGATCGGCGGAGAGGTCCATCGGTTGGTACCTGGTGCATTTTACGAAGTCGGCAGCGGTGCCGCCGGCAGCGGAGACATTCACGCCTGGTGGGTCTGGCATGGAAAGGCACCTTTCAATTGGTTCCGCAGCTTTAACGGCTTTGTAACCGAATTTGGCATTCAGTCCTTTCCCGCACCGCAAACCGTGGACACCTACACCGATGCCGCCGATCGTGAGTCGATTCACTCCCCCGTCATGCGCTATCATGAACGTGACGGCAGCGGCCATGGCATCGGCATCATCATGCACTACACCAATATGTACTTCGGCAGGTCGCCCGATAATTTTGATGACACGCTTCTGCTCACACAGCTTGATCAATCTTACGGAATCCGCTTCGCGGTCGAACATTGGCGACGCGATATGCCCCGATCCATGGCCGCCGCCATCTGGCAATTCAATGACTGCTGGCCGGCTCCGACCTGGGCGATGATCGATTATGACCGGCGATGGAAGACCGTCCAATATCAATCACGGCACTTCTTTGCTCCGATCATCGTCACCGGGATACCCGACAGAAAAAATAAAACCGCCCCTCTGTATGTTACCAGTGATCTTCAGAAAGATGCCTCCGGCGTGCTTCAATGGCTGGTGACCGATCTGGACGGCAACTCCCTGCTCAGTGGTCATCGCGACATTCATATCCCCGCGCGGACGAGCTTTAATGCCCATACCCTTGATCTGACTCATGAGGTGGCAAAGCTTGGCGAAAATAATATTCTCATCTGGCCGATCGTCATTATCAACGGTCAGATCGTCGCCCAGAACACCCTCTTTTTCCCCCGGCCGCTGGAACTCAAACTGCCCCGTCCGCAGATATCACATACGATCCGCGGGGCCGGTCGGCAGTATCACATCACGATGACGTCCGACAAACCGGCACTCTGGTGCTTCCTGCGATTGAAAAAGGCGCGAGGTCAATTTTCCGATAATTTCTTCCATCTCCGCCCCGGTCCCGAGATGCACATCTATCTCACACTTGATGAGCCGCTCTCGCCGACGGATATCGCAGATGAACTGAGTATCGGCAGCGTTTACGATCTGGCCCCGGACATGCGGCAGGCGTAAGCGATATCGGACAGGAATCCCGGGCGAAACTCCCAAAAATCCCGCGACACCGGGAGAGGAAGGGGGGGCTGCGCGCATCCGAATCGCATCGATATCTATTACGGCACGATTGATGTAACTCATTAGAAATGCAGCATCTGGATCATGTTCCCGTCATCTCTTACCCCGCACCGCAGGCGGCGAAATTTCTCAACAAAAAACAATCTCCCAAAATCCGGCTGTTGAGGGAGTAAAATTTCAGGATCAAAACGGGTAAAATGTGGCGTGCATGGCTGGGGATTGACTTTCATCCCGCATCGCGGATACTCCAACGCGGCATGAGAGATGCTTGTTTTGCAGAGGGGTCGAGTTTCGACTGATGTTTGACGCCATTCTATTTGATCTTGCGGACACGCTCCTGCACTTCGGCAAGGTACGCCCCCTTTCCCTCTTCGGGCAGGGGTGTCGGGATACACATGAATATCTTGTGGAACGTCATTTATCCCCCCCCAATTATGCGACGTACCGCAAGGTCAGCCTTCGTGCGTTTACCGGGCGATACATCTGGTCCAATGTGAAAGGGCGCGACTTCAACGGGTTGGATGTCATTGTGAATGTCATGCGCAAACTGGAAATTCAGGTGACGGAGCGGGACCTGCACGCGATGGCGTGGATGTGGTACCGCCCCGTACTGCCCCAGGCGCACGTTGTGCCCGGCACACATGCGATGCTGGAATCCTTCCGGCAGATGGGGATACGGATGGCCATCGTTTCCAATACCTGCGCCCCGCCCCACTGCCTGGATCGACATCTGCAGCAGGAAAAACTCCTCGAATTCTTCCCCACACGCGTCTATTCGTCCACCACCCGATACCGAAAGCCACATCGGATGATCTTCGAATCGGCTCTCTCGCAACTCGGCGTAGATGCCAAGCGCACGCTGTTTGTCGGAGACCTTATTGCCCGCGATATCCGTGGTGCTCGGCGACTGGGCATGCGTACCGTATGGAAACCCGCCCGACGAAAATCACCGATTAACCGCAGGCGTTTCAAACCGGACCACACCATCCGTATCATTACGGAACTTGAACCGATTGTTCGAGAAATCTTTCCCCCAATGGCCGAACTGAACATGGTCGGCTGAAGCGGCGTTCAGGTAAAGTACCGTGAGATGCGCACTCGCCGGAGAGCTGGACATTGCCGGTTTCTATCCAACCTTTCTCGATAATTGGCGTACACAAGATATCATGGCTATGGTGGCGACGGTATTGTACCGGCTTGTTCTCTTGAAATTCCGCTGATGGCGGCAGAAAGGTCGAAGTCAATATGAAATTTGCAATGCAGAAACGGAAAGGTCGCAAGAGCAGGGGAACGGGTTTGATCAAGCGCCGTTTGAAAAATTTGATGATCTTCGGTGCTTGCGGCCTCATGGCAGGATGTGTGCTCGCAAATGGGGCTTGCGCCGCGGCGGGTGTGAATGTCCTTACCAATCATAATGACAACTTCAACAACGGCGAGAATCTTCATGAATCGCTGCTGACGCCGCAGAATGTTCGCGTCGGGCGGTTTGGCAAACTTTTTGTCACCCGGCTTGATGGTGTGGATTACGGAGAGCCGCTATTTGTCTCGCATGTCGATATCACCGTCGGCCCGCACCAAGGGGTGCAGAACATCATCATTGTCGCCACATCGCGCGATACGGTATATGCCATCAATGCTGATACCGGCCGGGTATTGTGGAAGCGCAGCCTGCTGGCCCGATTTGACAACGCATTGGACACCGTCAAAGCGCAGGAACATAACCCGAACCCAGCCGCCAAGAACGAACCGCTGGAGGACACTCCGGTCATTGATCCGGCGACCGGTGCGCTCTACGTGGAATGTGAGGAGGCGGAAAAAGGGCCCGGAACGCACGGCCAACTGCACTGGATTCATCTGCTCAGTTCCCTGCGGTTAAGCAATGGGAAACCGTACGCCCATACCATAAAGATTTCTGAAAGTGGGCCGCGCGGTCAGTACATCAGCGGGCCGACCGTCCGCCGGGCCGATGGAAAACTGGATCGCTTCTACGGTTTCGATATCACCTTTCGGTACCTTGCCATCGATCCGGTGAATCATGTGCTGTATATGGCCTGTGCGGATCCGGGCGACATCGGGCCGTATAACGGGTGGATTCTTGGTTATGGCACGGTAAAAAACGCACAGGGGCGACTGCCGGTCAAGGCTGTCTGGAGTTCAACTCCGAGCGGCTGGGCCGCTGGAATCTGGGGCGGACCGATTGCCATTGATCG
>DAHWIP010000219.1:0-4050 GCA_027344975.1 Phycisphaerae bacterium | reverse complement strand
GTCCGCATCTGTCCGGCCATATTTCCAAATCGTGTCGGAGTGCCGAAAATGATGGCGTCCGCTTCGGTAAGCTGGGATGGATTGATGACGGGGATGTGAGCGAAGGCTTTTTGTGCCGCTGCGGCCCCATGCTTTTCAAGAACATCGGCAGGGATGGTTTCCGGCACGCGGAATACCTTAACCTGGGCCCCGGCCACTTCCCGTGCCCCTGCGGCAATGGCTTCCGCCATCTGCCAGATGTGGCCGTACATACTGTAAAACACGACATAAATTCTTGTTGACATGGCGAACTCCGTAAAATCACACAACCAATTGGTTTAACGATATACCTTTTCTCCGGTCTCGTCAACATCATTGAATGGGAACCCTCCCGCGCGGGTGCGGCGGGCGGCTGCGCCGCCTGAGCGTGAGAAAATTGAGCAGCAGGGGGCAGGGATAATAGAAACACAGCGCCGAAGTGTGGAGCGCGCCGAGACGGGGATAAATACATCGCAAGTAAGTCGTACGAGGTCGGCACGGTGAAGGAAAAACCCGCAATCCCATCGCATGACCCCGCATTGGCTCACCCGATCAATCCCCTTCTGTTTTACGGGCGCGGCCGGTCGATCCGCCCGCCGATACGGTGTGCGGCAGAACACCGCGCATAAATTGCTCACAGCCGTTAAACTTTTCGCCTGCGCAGCTTTTGGTTTAAGGCCGGCGCATGAATTGAAATTTGGTTCAGGGGTTTCATATCAATGCCCAAGCGGACGGACATCAAAAGTATTCTGATTATCGGTTCAGGCCCGATCGTCATCGGCCAGGGGTGCGAATTTGATTATTCGGGCACTCAGGCGTGCAAGGCACTCAAGGAAGAGGGATACCGGGTGATTCTGGTGAATTCCAATCCCGCCACCATCATGACCGACCCCGACATGGCCGACCGCACCTATATTGAACCACTCACCGTTGAAGCGATTACCAAGATTATCGAAAAAGAACGTCCGGATGCCCTGCTGCCGACGCTCGGCGGACAGACCGGTTTGAACCTGTCGGTGGCGCCGGCCGATGCGGGCGTGCTGGAAAAATATGGCGTCCGTATGATCGGTGCCACCCGTGAAGCGATTCATCGTGGCGAAGACCGGAAGATCTTCAAGCGGATCATGGAAGATATCGGCCTGAAGGTGCCCAAAAGCGGGCTCGCCTATACGCTGGATGAAGCCCGACAGGTGGTGGCCACCACCGGGCTGCCGTGCATCATCCGAGCGTCATTTACGCTCGGTGGCACCGGTTCGGGCATCGCATGGAACATGGAGGAATTCGAAACGCTCGCCCAGCGCGGACTCGACGCATCCATGATCAATGAAATACAGATTGATCAATCGCTCATCGGCTGGAAGGAATATGAACTCGAGGTCATGCGCGATCGGGCCGACAACGTGGTGATCGTCTGCAGTATTGAAAATTTTGATCCCATGGGTGTGCACACCGGCGACAGCATCACCGTGGCTCCGGCTCAGACACTGACCGACCGGGAATACCAGCGCATGCGCGATGCGTCGGTCGCCATTATTCGAGCCATCGGAGTTGAGACGGGCGGATCCAACATTCAATTTGCGATTAATCCGCGTAATGGGGACATGGTGGTGGTGGAGATGAACCCGCGCGTGTCGCGGTCGTCGGCACTCGCCAGCAAGGCGACGGGATTCCCCATCGCCCGTATCGCCGCCAAATTGGCCGTGGGTTATACACTCGACGAACTTCCCAACGACATCACGCGCAAGACGGTGGCCTGTTTTGAACCATCCATCGATTACGTGGTGGTGAAAATACCCCGCTGGACGTTTGAAAAATTCCCCGATGCGGATGAAACGCTCACCACGCAGATGAAAAGTGTCGGCGAGGCGATGAGCATTGGGCGTACCTTCAAGGAGGCGCTGCAGAAAGGTATCCGCTCGATGGAGGTCAAGCGGTTCGGCCTGGGGCTGGATCGTATTGACAAATGGTGGCGCCGGGAGCAGGCGGAATATGACGCCTCCCGCGCCCGGCAGGAACAGACGCTTGGGCACCGTGGCAGTTTTGTCACCCTCACCGCCGCCATGGAAGAGGCCGCGCAGGTCTGGCCCGTGCCGGAGGAAAAACTCATCCGCAAACTTTCCGTTCCGTCGCAGGGGCGGCTCTATTACATCCGCTACGCGATGAAGCTGGGGTATTCGGTTGAGAAGATTTACCAGCTTACCAACATCGATCCGTGGTTCCTGTCGCAGATCAAGGAATTGGTGGATTTTGAAGCCGCACTGCTTTCCAACCGGCAGACGGCAGTTTCAGCCGCGCAAGGCGCTTTGGCCGCAATCGATCAGGGGGCCTTCGGTGAATTGCTGCGACGGGCGAAGGAGTACGGCTATTCCGATGTGCAGCTTGCCACGGTTTGGGGATTGAAAGCCGCGCGTGTGCGTGAACTGCGAAAATCATTGTCCATTGAGCCGGTCTACAAGCTCGTGGACACCTGCGCCGCCGAATTTGAAGCCGCCACGCCCTATTATTATTCCAGTTATGAAAAACCGCTGATGAAGATGGTTCGTGGGCGGGTTGAGACGACCGTGGATGATGAAGTGCGCATCTCCGACCGCCGGAAGGTGATCATTCTCGGCGGCGGGCCGAACCGGATCGGCCAGGGGATTGAGTTTGACTATTGATGCGTGCAGGTGGCATTTGCCTGCCGGGATCTCGGTTTTGAAAGCGTGATGATCAATTCCAATCCGGAAACGGTCAGCACCGACTACGATACATCCGACCTGCTCTTTTTCGAACCTCTCACCCATGAGGATGTCCTCAACATCATCGAGCGGGTCAACGGGCGTCCGCTTTCCGAGCCCGGTGGCCTGGTGCACGGCGTGATTGTTCAGTTCGGCGGCCAGACGCCTCTGAATCTGGCCCGGGGCCTCAAGGACGCCGGCGTGCCCATCATCGGTACGGCCGTGGAATCCATCGAGGCGGCTGAAGATCGTGAGAAATTTAATAATCTCATCCGGCAACTGGGGCTGCGCCAGCCCGAAGGGGGCATCGCCTTCAGCGGTGAGGAGGCTCGCAGGGCAGCGGAAAAAATTGGCTACCCGGTGCTGGTACGTCCCAGCTTTGTGCTCGGCGGCCGGGCGATGGAAATCGTCTCCACCGAAGCCCAGCTCGATTATTACATCCGCCACGCCGTGGAGGTGGCCGATGACCATCCGGTCCTGATCGATCGATTCCTCGGCGACGCGACGGAAGTGGATGTCGACGCACTGGGGGACGGCGAATCCTTCATGGTGCTGGGCGTGATGGAGCATATTGAAGAAGCAGGCATCCACTCCGGCGATTCCGCCTGTTCGCTCCCGCCCTTCAGCCTCGCTCCGGAGATCATTGACCAGATTCGCCGCAATACTCTCGCCCTGGCGTCAGCACTGAGAGTTCGCGGGCTCATGAATGTGCAGTTTGCGATCAAAGATGATCAGGTATACGTGCTGGAGGTCAATCCGCGTGCCAGCCGGACGGTGCCGTTTGTCAGCAAGGCGACCGGCGTGCCGTGGGCCCGGATCGCCGCCAAACTCATGTGCGGGAAAACCCTCTCTGAGCTGGGTATCTCGCGTGAAGTGATCCCGCAGAAGCACGTGGCGGTGAAGGAAAGCGTATTTCCATTTAATAAATTTCCCGGCGTGGATGTGATCCTCGGCCCCGAGATGCGCTCCACCGGTGAGGTGATGGGCATTGACCGCACGTTCCCGGTGGCGTATGCCAAATCGCAGATGGCGGCCGGCGGAAGCCTGCCGACATCCGGAACGGTCTACATCAGTGTGCGCGATACCGATAAAGCCGCGATCGTGCCGATCGCCCGGAAAATCGCCTCCGCAGGTTTCAGCATCATCTGTACGGGCGGCACCCATAAAGTTCTTGAGGCGGCGGGGGTTCCGTGCAGCCGGATTAATAAAATTCAGGAAGGGCGTCCGAACATCATCGATGTGATTAAAAATCATCAGGTGCAGCTCTTGATCAATACGCCCACGCACAAAGGGCCCACGACGGATGAAGGGCAGA
>DAHWIP010000218.1:0-4052 GCA_027344975.1 Phycisphaerae bacterium | reverse complement strand
CATCCTCATTAAAACTCTCCAAACCCAGGATATCACAAGCAGAGTGGCCGGCGGCCAGGCGTACGGCCGAGAGACGCGATCCCTGATCAAGGGCACGAGCGATGACCTGCCAGAGGGCCAATTTGCCCTGACGGGTCGAACCCAGTGCCGCCTGGATTCCCAACTGCCGGGCCAGATCGTAGAGTGTCCAGATCGCTCCGACGGAGGTTCCCTGCTGCAGGGAGACATCTTCGCGTAGCGATACCAGGGAGGTGAGATCGTGTTTGTGGCGGAGGGCGAGCTTGATGGCCTGTATTTCATCGGGTGAGCAACGGGAGAGATTGGCGATGGTGCGATGCTTGACTTTTCCATCCTGGCGATAGGATTCGCGTAGGAGGTATCGAACGTACTTACCGGATTTGGCTTCATCCAGATGCATAGTGGCCACCATGATAACGTGAACGAAAAGACAAGTCAAGTGAAAAACCGAAATATCGCAATATTTTAGTGGCTACACGTAAATGCCAAAAATCGACATTAACTCATTGTCATACAACGACTTACGTCAAAATCGCCTCTGGAACATCCGTCAGAATGGCGCGTGAATTGGCGAATCGAATCCAATGTTCGGCCAATATGAAAACCTGGGGTGCGGCATGCCTGGGATTTGCGGTTAATCACAAGGGACATTTTCCAGCGGCGTACGGTTATGGAGAAGCTTCACAGACGTCCCGAGGGGCGCAGGTTGCAACCTTACTCATGCAGCAGGACGCCGGATGGTATCAAAAGATACTGGATCAGGAGGATGCCAATCCCACTCAGGCCAACTACGGCAAATATTCCAGTCCACCCTACGACGGTGGCGAGACGGGCACGCAATTTCCCATGCTTCTCAACAATGACAATGTGAATGATAACAGTGCCAATTTTAATTCCGAATCTGAACGCTTTGGTACTCCCTACTCCGATTTTCTTGAATATGGCGGAACTGGAAAATTTACGCAGTATGCCTCGGATGGCACGGCAATCACCAGTGCCCGCGATGGGTTGAAAGTTCCGTATGAGTACTCATGGGACCCTACGGAGCTGGGCGTTTATGCGAGTGTCCCGGCGGCTTTTCGTGGTCCGCAGCAGATGTATCTCGCTCCTTGGATGGTATGCCCAAGCTGTCCGTTTACCCAGGACCTCTTTGCGGGTGAGCAACTCTATCAATGGGGCTACTTCATCATGACCACCTATGACTATGTCGGGGGAGCGACGTTGCGATCGCTCGATAGTTTCACTCAATACGGTGGAGGCGGTTTTCCGAACGGAATCGGTCTGAGCAGCGGATTCAACGGAAGCATCTACCCCGTCTGGGGAAATCACATTAACCAGCCCGCCGCCACGACAAACGACCCGCCCGGCGACATTCTGTGCACCGACGCGGTGGCATGGGGTGGTGGCAGCATGCAGGGGAATCTCTATCTTATCAACCATCCGCATTATTCAAACCCCGACGCCCCCGCTTATGAAAATATTCTTCATGCCGACGGTTCGGTACAGGGCGTAAATGATCCAACCTTTTACAATTCACAGAATCAAGCCTCCAACACCCTTACCAATGCCGATTGGGCCGAAGCACACGTTCCTTCCCCAAGCCCCAATGGCATCGGCGAGGTGCATTTTCAGTCCGGAGATCCGCGAGCTTGGGCTAACGACTTTAACGCAATCTGGACCGGATGGTACTTCTATTGGCCCAACAATCCCAATTAAATCGGTGATGTCGGCGTCCCGATGGAAGGCTGGCGTGTGGGCACCCTTAAATTCCGACTTGGAATCGAGAAAACGGCCCCAACCGTTGCTCGGTGGCTAAAATGATTGCTCCGGCATGCGACTTCCGCGACTCGAAATTTCATTTCTTGCCTTTTCCGATTTTTGGATTAACATTCAGAGGTGATTTTTACCGAGGTGTTTTGTGCGGACAGATGCGGCTGATACAACATGGCTGCGACGAGGCGGGTTGAACCACACCACGCCCGCTGTCCGCGCGGGTATTGTCGGCTGATCTGACTATCGTTTCCTTCGCCATGGCGCCCGGAAGCCTCGGAAGCACCGTATCCACCCGGTATTGCCCACTCAATCGCCAGGCGGCGGAATTTCACGTATGATGAAAAAGAAATGATCGGATGACATCCGAAAAGGTCGTATGTTATGAAACGCATTGAAATCTATGACACCACACTACGCGACGGCAGCCAAGGAGAGGGGGTTTCGTTTTCAGTCGAGGATAAAATTCAGATTTGTCGTCGATTGGACGAATTGGGCGTGGATTACATTGAGGGAGGCTATCCTCTTTCCAACCCCAAGGACGCAACGTTTTTTGCCCAGGCTAAAGAACTTACGCTTCACCACAGTCGGCTGGCCGCGTTCGGCATGACGCGCCGAAAAGGAATTTCCCCGGCGGAAGATGTTGGTCTTAACGCCCTGCTTGCCTCGGAGGCAGAGGCTGTGACGATCGTCGGGAAAACGTGGGATATCCACGCGCGGGAAGTCCTGGGTGTTACGCTTGAAGAAAACATTGCCATGATCGCCGAATCCATCGAATATCTCACAAAGCGTGGACGAAAGGTGATCTACGATGCGGAACACTTTTTTGACGGTCTCAAGGCAAATCGGGAATTTGCTCTCGCGACGATCAAGGCCGCCGCACAGGCCGGTGCGGTGCTGATCTGCCTGTGCGACACCAACGGAGGCACGCTTCCGTCGCAGGTGCAATCCGGCGTAAAAGATGCGATCACCGCAGTCGGAATTCCGGTGGGGATGCACCCGCACAACGACAGCGGTTTGGCGGTCGCCAATGCGCTTGCCGCCGTCACTGCCGGGGCGGTACAGGTTCAAGGCACCATCAACGGGATCGGTGAGAGGTGCGGTAACGTGGATCTGACCACGGTGATTGCGAATCTGCGGCTCAAACTTGGATACGACTGCCTGGAGGCCGATTCGCTCAAGCATCTCACCGAGGTGTCGCGTTTTGTATTTGAGACGGCTAATCTGAATCCGGTTAATAATCAACCTTATGTGGGCGTCAGTGCCTTTGCGCATAAGGGGGGCATGCACGTGCACGCGGTTAACAAAATGGCCAGTTCCTATGAGCATATTGATCCGGCAGAGGTGGGTAATACCCGGCGCATTCTGGTTTCGGAACTCTCAGGCATTTCAAACGTGGCCGCCAAAGCCGGGCGAAAATTTAATATTGAACACGACCGGACCGCCCTGCGCCGGGTATTGGAGCAGGTCAACGAGCTGGAAGCCGGCGGTTATCAGTTCGAGGCGGCGGAAGGGTCGTTTGAATTGATTCTGCGACGCCAGATCGGCAGATATCGGAAATTCTTTGATCTGCAATCGTATCGCTGCGCCGTATCGCGGGCGGCGGACGCCCCGCCGGTGACCAAGGCGACGCTGGCACTTACTGCCAAGGGGCAGCAGATACACTCATCGGCCGAGGGCGACGGCCCGATCAACGCTCTGGATGGAGCCCTGCGGCGGGCGCTGGAACCCATCTATCCCGCCATTGCCCAACTGCATCTGATTGATTACAAGGTGAGGGTGGTCAATGCGGGGGCGGAGTCGGCCGCCAAAGTACGTGTGGTGATCCAGTTCCGTTCGCCGGAGGGTATCTTCGGTACCGTCGGCGTATCGGAAAATATTATTGAAGCGAGCTGGCAGGCGCTGGTCGATGCCCTGGAATACCGGCTGATTCACGATGAAGAACTGCGGAGCGCTCCGAAGCCGGCGGCCGCGGATAACCATTAAATATTGACGAGGATGAACGTGAACGAGGAACTCGGCTCGCAATACGAGCCGTCCAGAACTGAAAATAGAATTTGGAACCGGTGGATGAAGGAACTGGGTGAATTCCGCGCCGTAGCGGGTCGCCAGCCACCCGCGCGGAGATTCAGCATCGTCATTCCGCCGCCGAATGTAACCGGAGCATTGCATCTGGGCCATGCGATTAACGCCACCATTCAGGATATTCTCGTGCGGCATCATCGCATGCTGGGCCACGATACGCTCTGGATTCCGGGCATTGA
>DAHWIP010000217.1:0-4056 GCA_027344975.1 Phycisphaerae bacterium | reverse complement strand
TGATCGACATCGGCATTGAGGGGATCATGCTTTCGGGAGCATTGGCCGCGTTTCTGGCGTCGTTTGCGTCCGGTCATGGAATGATCGGTCTGCTGGCGGGAATCCTCTCCGGAATCGTCATGGCGGGCATATTTGCCATAACCTGCATCGGCATGGGCGCGGATCAGATCGTGGTTGGGACTGCGATTAACCTTCTGGCATTGGGGGCGACGGGAAGCTTCTGGATGCTGTTTCAGAATTGGACACAAAACCACAATCTCGTTATTCACCTCACGCGGAATGAGGCATTCAACCGCATACCGATCCTAGGGCTTTCACAGATCGGCTTCGCCGGACCGGCATTATTTGATCAATATGGGCTGGTGTATTTTACCATTCTGCTCTCCGGCGATGTCGGCTGGACGCTGAACCGCACCCGGCTGGGATTGGTGATCCGCGGTCTGGGCGACTCCCCCGAGACCTGTGCGGCGGCGGGCATACCGGTAAAACTGAGTCGGACGCTGGCGACCCTCTTCGCCGGCAGCTGCGCGGGGGCCGCGGGAGCCTATCTGAGCATCATGCAGACGCACAGCTTTGCCCAGAATATGACGGATGGAATCGGGTTTGTGGTGCTGTCTCTCGTGATTTTCGGGCGTTGGACGGTTTGGGGATTGATCGGCGGCTGCATTCTGTTTGGAGCCATTAACAGCCTGCAGCAGACCCTGCAGACCGCACGCTACACGAGCCATTCGACGTTTCTCCACGCCATGCGGCATCTGCCGTTTGAGCTTTTCCAGATGTTGCCGTATCTGGCCGCTCTTGTTGCGCTGGCCATTTTCGCGGGCAGTCGGCCGGGCCCCAAATATCTGGGGAAAAACTGGCAACCGGATGCCTGAGGGCGTGCGTGCAAGCGGGATAAAGAGGCATTTTGGAATCTGGGTGGTCCTCTTCCGGATGAGTCCTTTTCGGCGTACCCACCCCTCTGC
Organism: Phycisphaerae bacterium; assembly: GCA_027344975.1. Classification (GTDB taxonomy): domain Bacteria; phylum Planctomycetota; class Phycisphaerae; order WQYP01; family WQYP01; genus JAJZGD01. The sequence goes on along the minus strand of DAHWIP010000217.1, from coordinate 3,091 downwards.
CACGCTGGCTGGCCAAATCGGCCCGGTGGCCTCGTGGCAAGGCCCCCCCCTGCCGCACCGCGTCAAAATCATTTTTCCGTTTCGCTTCGCGCGGAAATAAAAGCCGCTATCGCCCGCTGCAGGTCGTCACGACTGTGGGCAGCCGAAACTTGAATCCGGATGCGGGCCTTCCCCATCGGCACAACGGGATAGGCGAAGGCAACGACAAATACGCCCCTTTCGACCACCTTGCGGGCCATGTTCACGGCAAGATTGGCGTCGCCGAACATGATGGGCACAATCGGATGATCGCCGGGAATGATATCGAATCCGGCCGCCGCCATTTCCTGCCGGAAATAACGGGTATTTTCCCATAATTTCCGCCGTAGATCATCGGCGTTTTCAACCAGCTGAATCGCAGCAAGATTGGCTGCCGCAACAGCAGGAATCAGAGAATTACTGAATAAATAGGGTCGCGATCGCTGCCGTAGCATGTTAATGATATGGGTTCGACCGGCGACATAGCCGCCACCGGCGCCGCCCAGGGCTTTACCGAAGGTACCGGTGAGGATATCGATACGATTGAGCACGGCGTGATGTTCATGTGTTCCGCGGCCCCGGGTACCCATAAAGCCGGTGGCGTGAGAGTCGTCCACCATGACCAGCGATTCGAAGCGCTCCGCAAGATTGCAGATGGCGGGCAAATCGGCAATCCGCCCGTCCATTGAAAATACACCGTCGGTTGCGATGAGAATCACCCTGGCCCCGGCACTTCGCGCCTCACGCAACTGCGATTCCAGATCGCTCATGTCCGAATTTTTGTACCGGTAGCGTCGGGCCTTGCACAGACGGATGCCGTCAATAATGGATGCATGATTTAATTCATCGCTGACAATCGCATCATCCGGCCCCAGAAGCGTTTCAAATAATCCGGCGTTGGCATCGAAGCAGGAAGAATAGAGCAGGGCCTGTTCCATGCCCAGAAAGTGGCTCACCGCCGCTTCCAGCTCATGGTGGATCACCTGCGTGCCGCAGATAAACCGGACGGACGCCATGCCGAAACCCCAGCGCCTGAGTCCATCCGCGGCGGCGGCGATCAGATCGGGATGATCGGCAAGCCCGAGGTAGTTATTGGCGCACATGTTGAGCATCGGCCCGAGATCACACACATCGAGATGAGCGCGCTGCGGCGAATTAATAACCATTTCTGTTTTTTCAAGGCCGGCTTTCCGGAGATCGTCGAGTTGCTGCCGATAAAGTGCGTCAATATCCAATGCTCTATTCCTTCTTCAATGATTAACGCGAGGCGGATTTGGGCACCGCCGCCCCTTCTTCCGCCTGATGGAAGAGCCGGGTACTGAAATACCGTTCCGCCCGGTCGCAGAGGAGCGTGACGACTTTGGCCCCCGGACCGAGTTCGGAGGCGAGCTGCATCGCAACGGTTACGTTGGCTCCGGACGATGTTCCCACGAGCAGGCCGAATTCGCGATGCAGACGCCGTGTCATGGCCATGGCGTCGGCGCTGGCCACCTTGACGTGCCCGTCCAGGGGCGCACCACGCAGCAACTCGGGGATAAAACCATCCGCGACGCCTTCAATCTGATGGCAATAGGGATATTCTCCGGCGAGCAGGGCCTGTTCCGCCGGCTCCATCGCGATGATTTTGGCCGTCGGGTAACGCTTTTTAATTGCGATGCCGCAGCCCGCCAACGTCGCGCCGGTACCGTAGCCGTTGACAAATGCGTCGATACGCCCGGGCATCTGCCGGAGTATTTCCTGCCCGGTGGATTGTTCGTGGTCCTGCAGGTTGAGTGGATTTTCAAACTGCCGCGGCAGGAAGTAGCGGCTGTCGGCAGCGGCCATCTGTTTTGTTTTTTCAATACCGACCTGATATCGACCGTCACCGTCGAAGGTGATGAGTTCGGCCCCCAACTGATGGATGAGCTGCCGCCGTTCCCGACTGGCGATGCTGTCCATGAGTATCGCCACGCGATATCCCATTGCCGCCCCCACCATCGCCAGCGCTATGCCCGTATTTCCGCTGCTGCATTCGAGCACGATGGAGTCCGGCTTGAGAAGCCCTCGCTGCTCGGCATCGAGCAGGACGCGGGCGGCGAAGCGATCTTTGATACTGCCGCTGGGGTTGAGGAATTCACACTTGGCGTAGATGGTGATGCCCCGATCTTGAAAATACAGCTCGAGCATGGGTGTATTTCCGATGAGGCCTATGACCGCCCGCGTGTCTTTGCGCATGAGCGAACACCTTTCGTAAGGTTAATCCCAATCCAATATCACCTTGCCGCAATTTCCGCCGAACATCACTTCAAATCCCTTTTCATATTCGGTGTAATGGAAGCGATGCGTGATGACGGGCGAAATATTCAGGCCGCTCTGGAGCATCACCGTCATCTTGTACCAGGTTTCATACATTTCGCGGCCGTAGATACCCCGGATCGTCAACATATTGAATATGACGGTATTCCAGTCAATGGCCATTTCTTTTTCAGGAATGCCCAGCATCGCAATTTTTCCGCCGTGGCACATACCGGCGAGCATCTGGTGGAATGCATCCGCATTGCCCGACATTTCAAGTCCAACATCAAAGCCTTCCTTCATCCCCAGGCGTTTCTGACATTGGGGGAGTGTGTCGGTGCGCACGTCAATCGCTTCCGTTGCTCCCATGCGCCTGGCAAGCTCAAGGCGATACGGATTCACATCGGTGACCACGACGTAGCGAGCGCCAGCATGACGAACAACGGCAGTTGCCATCAGACCGATCGGCCCGGCGCCGGTAATGAGGACATCCTCACCCAGAACATCAAACGCCAGCGCCGTATGGACGGCATTGCCGAATGGATCAAAGATGGCGGCGGTTTCCAGAGGGACGGCGGGGTCGTGCGCCCAGACATTGCTGACGGGAATCGAGAGAAACTCGGCAAACGCACCGGGCCGATTGACCCCAATGCCGCGCGTATCCTTGCAGAGATGGCGGCGGCCAGCTGCTGGAGCTGGGGAGCCGGCAGGCGGGAGGCGGCGTGAAAGGCGAGCCGCTGGGCGGTCTTGGGACCGATCCCGGGAAAGCGGGCGAACTCCTCGGTCAGCCGCTCCACCG
>DAHWIP010000216.1:0-4095 GCA_027344975.1 Phycisphaerae bacterium | reverse complement strand
CTGTCAAACACACCCTATGACGGCCCCCAGAACATGCTGAACCGTCACTATTATGGGAGTATACTACTCAAAAAAAAACGCAAGCGAAAAGTTGAAAAATTTTTGCCTTTACCAATTCTTAGCGCAACATGAACACCCGCCGCTGACGGTGGCGTACAGGGGTTGAACGGCGCTGAGCGTAAGCCGGAATTTTCGGGCGGTTTGGCGTAGCGCCGTGACGCGTGGCGCATCGTGACGCGATTTTCCCTATGACGCTATATGAGAATAATTTATTCTGTTCATACGGAAACTTGCGCCACCTCACGTCACGCGTCACGAGAAACCACATTATTTTGCAAATAACGCCACTTTTGTGGACACACCGGCGACTGCCATTTTGGCAATGGGTGGGTTCCGGTGGCCGGCAAGCTTGTCATTAAATCTGAAAGCCTTCGCGGCGCTACCGCCGGCAAGCCGGCGGCTATCTGGCATTACGCCGCCCGTCCTATGCGTTCCCCGGCGTCCACTGCGGTTGGAACTTTCTTCGCCGCCACGGCCACCGGTGGATAAATTCACCGGCTCGCATTTGCCCTGATCGTAATTCGCCTGCTCGGGCGGCCCCGGAATTGCCCGGGGAAATGCCGGTATCCGATGCGCCGGCCGCGTCACACCGGATGCTTGGCATCATATTCGGCGGCTTCCATCAGGCCCGACAGATCAGCCGCAGCCGGCTTTATTTTCACCAGCCAACCCGCTTCGTACGGGTCGGTATTCAAAAGGGCCGGGTCATTGGCCACAGCGGTGTTCACCGCGGTAACGGTACCGGCCACCGGCAGATAAAGCTCACTGGTGGCTTTAACCGACTCGACCTCTCCAAATACATCTCCCGCACCAAATGTTTTGCCAACAGCGGGCAGGGCGGCGTAGGTGACATCCGAGAGGGCATTGACCGCAAACTGCGTCACGCCGACGATCAGCTGATCACCATCCGTCTTAATCCATTCATGGCTTTCCGTGTAGCGACGATCTGATGGGCTGGGCATAGTTATCCTTCAGCAAAAATCAAAGCGGAAATCCTACCGCCGATAGAATGGCAACGCCACCACCCTCGCCGGTGTATCGGTTCCGCGAATATCCACCAACACCTGCGTGCCGACGGTAACATACTCCGGCTGAACATATCCCATGGCAATGACTTTTTGAAGGGTGGGGCTCAAGGTGCCGCTGGTGATCTCCCCAATCTCCACTCCGTTGATGTTTTTTATTTTTGTCCCCTGGCGTGCGATCCGCTGGCCGGAGATTTCCAAGCCGAGACGGAGGCGTTCCGGCCCCCGAAGGCGAATCCGTTCGATAGCCTCGCTGCCAACAAAGAATTTGTCCCGAGCGACGGCCCAGTCCAAGCCGGCGGATATGGGATCGATCGACTCACTGAGTTCGTGGCCGTAGAGCGGCATCCCCGCTTCCAGACGCAGGGTATCGCTAGGACCGAGGCCGGGGGGGTTAAGGCGGTCGGGTTTTTCATCGCCTGATTTGGCGAGAAAGTTCACCGCCATCTGGGCAACATTTTTGCCACAGACGATCTCCACTCCATCTTCACCGGTATAGCCGCTGCGAAAGACGGTGAAGGATGCAATCAGATAATTCTGCACCTGAAAATGGTAGCGTTTAATGGCGGACGGGGGTTCGGGTAAAACCCCATCCAGATATTCAATCGCTTTGGGCCCCTGAACAGACACCATCGCGGTTGAAAATGTCTCATCCTCAATCCGGGCATCAAATGGCGCGGCGTGCTGCTGCAACCATTGGATCACCTTTTCCCGATTGGAGGCATTGCACACGATCAGCCAGTGGCGTTCAAAGCGGGATACGATGATGTCGTCCAGAACGCCGCCCTGCTCGTTGCAAAGCAGCGAATATCCGGAGCGGCCGGGATTAAAATGGGCGATTTTGCGGGTGCAGAGATGTTCCAGAAGATCTTGCGCCCCCTTGCCCGTGATCTTAAGGCGTCCCATGTGGCTGACATCAAATATGGACATGGCTCGCCGGGTGTGGTTATGTTCGGCGACGATTCCAGCGGCGTAATGCAGGGGCATTTCCCAGCCAGCAAAATCGACCATTTTGGCGCCGTGTTGCCGGTGGTAGTCCGCAAAACAAGTTTTAAGTAACGTCTGGGTGGTTTCAATCACTGCCTGATTCCTGTAAAAATGCCGACCCGGAAAAATCCTTCGACGCCTGCAGGGCGCCGACCCGGTGCCGAAACATGGCCATACTATCCCGCCACTTCGTCCCCGGTTTGAAACCGGAGGGCATTGCGAAGGGGCGTGGGCGACTCTACAATCCGAAGTCGCTGTTATAGAGTTTATGATAGAGGCAAAAAAATGAAACTGCAGAATAAAGTCGCGATTATCACCGGATCGGCGTCGGGAATCGGCCAGGGCATTGCGCTGCGATTTGCAAGCGAAGGAGCCGCGGTCGTCGTGGATTATGTGGGCAAACCCGGCACGGCGGACCAGACCCTTAACCTGATCAAGCAGGCGGGAGGCCGGGCCATTGCGGTGGAATCCGATATTTCCAACCCGGCGCAGGTGCAGGCGCTGATTGATACAACGGTCAAGACGTTTGGCAAGCTGGACATTTTTGTCAACAACGCCGGCATTGAATTCAAGCATCCCTTTACCGAATTTCCGGTGGAACAATTTCAGAAAATTATTGCGGTGAATCTGATCGGCCCGTTCCTATGCTGTCAGGCGGCGGCGAAGCAGATGATCAAACAGGGAGGCGGCGGCCGGCTGATTAATATTTCCTCGATACACGAAGACATTCCGATGCCCACCAATGCGCCCTACTGCGCCACCAAGGGAGGGCTGCGCATGCTGACGCGCACCATCGCGGTGGAACTCGCCCCGCATCAGATCACCGTCAACAACATCGGTCCCGGCGCCATCTACACCCCCATCGATGCGGATGTGGAAGCCAATCCCGAGTTGGAAAAGGCGTTGATGGCTGAAATACCGCTTGGCCGATGGGGCAAGCCGCAGGATGTGGCGGCGGTGGCGGCGTTCCTTGCCAGTGATGAAGGCGCCTACTGTACCGGTGCCACCTTCTTTGTCGATGGCGGCATGATGCGCCAGGCCGGCAGCCTGTAAAATCTGTCGGAAAAAGTTGGGCTCCGGGCGGCGCCGCGTTCCGCATCCGTGCCACGGCTTCCTGCGCGATACCGCCTACGATTCCGCTTTACGTCAATGGGTCTCAGTGCGCGGCCAGATGCGCGTCTCCACCAGATAGTGATCGGTCGGATATTCGCCGGTGGGTGAATGATCGCGAAGAATTTTTGCGGGCGAATAGCGCAGATTTTTACTGACAAAAATCAGATCGGTTGGCAATTTAATTACCGGGCGGCCGATGAACTGCTGCCAGGTTCCCCAGAGCACCCCCTTGGGCCGGGCGGCGTAATCGAAGGTGTCACGCAGGCGGCCGTGCCGACTTCCCTTGTACTTCACACCGATGAGAGGGTCGTAGACGGGCGGATCGGTCCTCGGATGGTTAATATCTCCCATGACGATGGCGGCGGCGGTCGGATATTTCCGCCAGACCTGCCGCAGATATTCCTGTAACTTCACGGCACTTTTGGCCGCGTTCGCATTGCCGTGCCGAAGCTGGGTATCTACCACGATAAGGGGTGGGAAGATGCCGGCGCGATCATGAAAAATGGCCAGCGTGTAATAGGCGTTTTCCGTCGCGTCGGGCTGCAGGTGGTGTGGCCGAAGAAGGCCGTGCTGCTGATCAATCAATTTCAGGCGATGCCGGTTGTACAGGATGTCGTTGACGCTGGTGAGGCCGATACCGACGGGCAGCAGGTTGTGGCTTCCGACGCCGTAGGCCGGCACGTGGGCATAGCCGGTCATTTTGGCCGCCAGATACGCCGTCTGAGGCGCGGAAGATTCCTGCGTTCCGATGATGTCGGCATGATGTTTGAGCAGGATTTTGACCAGCAGGGCGCGACGTTTGCTCCAGCGGAATTGGGGCGGATTGAGCGCAGCGAAACTCACATTAACCGTCATAATTTTCAAATATCGATGTGCGGGCTTGATCGCCGCTCCGCCATGGACATGGGCG
>DAHWIP010000215.1:0-4101 GCA_027344975.1 Phycisphaerae bacterium | reverse complement strand
ACGCCGCCGGTAATGCAATTAAAACAGCCACCCTGCAATTCTGTGGTCCTCAGCGGCGCATCGGATTGCTGCTGCCGCATAGACTTGATGGCACCGCCCACCGAATCAATATTGCCAAAGGGATAAAAATCCATCGTATCAAACACACGCCTGAGGGCGGGATTTTTTGCATGAAGCACACAACTGCCCCAATTGATGAACAGTGGAACGTCAATCCTGTTCTGTAATGCTCCCTCAACGAGTGATTCCACGTACCGGCGCTTTACGTCAAGCGGAAACGATGGAAAGTCATATTCATTCTCCACCTGAAACAGAAACACGCCATGCTTGCCGACAGGCTTGCGCGTGAGTTGATGCGGGGCGATAACCGGGCAGACGGCATCATACCAATGTCGGCTCCACGCCACGAAGATGGGGTTGTCGCTTCGCAGCCATTCGCCGCGATAGCCGGAAGGTTTGTGAGTCAGGAGCCATTGGGGAAAGCCACCGGTGTCCCATTCCGCACAGATATAGGGCCCCGGACGGATGGTGACATAAAGGCCGAATTCCTCCGTCGCCATCTGCAGCCAATCGTCGAGGTCAGACAAATCGACATGTGCAAAATCAGAAAGGGACGCGGGGGGAGTCTTTTCGCTGAGATTCCATGGCACGTAGGTTTGGACGGTGTTGAAGCCGGCCTCCTTGATTTTTTCAAAGCGAGCCCGCCACATCGGTTTGGGGCAGCGATAATAATGGAAACATCCGCTGTAGAGGAAAAAAGGTTTATCTTCGACGAATAACGATTGACCGTCGTAGCGGATCCGGTGTGGATGGGAAAACGGCCGCCCGGTGGGGAGTTCTGCCGCCAACGCAGACGGAGCGTCGCCCGGTAGAACCAGACCACCTGCCGATGCGAGCAGCATGATTTTTAATATATCACGACGGGGTAATTTGGATTTCATTGATTATGCTCCTGCCATGGCATCCCGCAGGGTGCGCTGAGCCGACGGGGGATGCCTGTTGTGCTGCCACGTAACATATAACAAAGTTACGAAAGTGGATACCATCGGTTCACAACCATGGCAACTCCGACGGATTCTGCCAAGTGTCTCCCAAGACCGAACGATTGACAATTCGCCGGCTTACAGAAGAGTCTACGGGAAGGCGCCAATCGCGATTTGGGGCGGGGCTACGGATACGACACACTGCCGGTGGGATAAACCCATCGGCTCGCTCCAGAATCCTCCGGAATATTCGTTCTTTGCCGTCACGTCTTTTCGCCCGCCCCCCTTGGCAGAAACTGCCAGAGGTTCACAACCATGGTGCGCCGGGTTCGCAGCCGGCTGAATCAGAGATACCGCTTACCGAGTTGAAGCCGAACCGGTAAGTGAATTCGGGCGAGGCAAGACTGGAGAGCGGCGGTGAGTCGGATGCAGAGATGGGGAAAACTTTTCCTGGTAAGGAATAAAAAAGCGTCGGGCGGATCAAACCGCCCGACGCCGGAGGAAACACTAAGATATTAAATGGTCTCAGGCACGCTTGCGGCGACCGACGAGCAGCAGGGCTGCACCGCCAATCCCCATCAAACCGAGCGATGCAGGTTCGGGTACCGGGGATGCATCGGAAAGCGTAGCGGCGGCTAAAAGCACTTTGCCGCCGGAGGTGGAGCCCGGATTGGCGCTTGCAGCCAGATTGACCGTAAGCGTTTCACCAGCCGTACCTTGGAAATTAACGGTATCATACCACCAAGTGGTGCCGCCGGTCGACGTGTTCGTGACGCTCATGGGGGTCGAACTGCCGAGGGTATAGGTATCGGTGACGCTGGCCGGGATTTTATACCCGTACGATCCGGCGGCAACGATCAGGGTCTGCTCGTTCCCATCCGCCGTGACGGTGAAGCTGAAGGATGTGTCGCTGCTGGTGGACGTGCTGCTCACGGGATCAGTGTGGGTGAATCCAACGGCATCACTACCGGTGGCGATCGGTGTTCCGTCGGTCCAGCTAAACTTCTGAGCGGCAGTGCCGGCGTTCCAGCCTCCTGCCCCCACGGCTGGTGGGGTGATGGCGTGCGTGGTGACATCTTTCTGCACGAGAGTGCCCGCACCAGCGACCGTTGCGGTGGTTGACGTGGTACCGTCAAAGTAGAACCAGTCGATCGAGCCCTGGGTCGTCAGATTGACATTTGGCGTAGTGCTCGCGGGTGTCTGGGTCACATTGATGGAATCAGCTTGAGCTTGGGCGCCGACGCAACCCAAGGCCACGAGAGCCGCCGCGGCCAACAGAGATTTAGATAGAACACCGTACTTCATAAGAAGTCCTCCAATAACGCGAGTCAGGTTTCAAGGCCGATTCTATTGAGGCCTGTGACTCACTTCCCAAGAAACATCAGATTGTGCAGCAGCCCAGGCACATTGCCCGGTCATTATGCAGCAAACAACCTGCGAAACGTCCGCCAACATCCCCGCAGATTTGACTCCGCCGGAATCCAACAGATGCCCGAATGGGGAAACCCCAAACCGAGCCTTTATAGCTGTTTTGATAACTGTAGATCGGCGGTGCGGTGCAGTTGCTTCCGTCAAACTACCTTGCTTCTCTTGTTCAATTCCCGAGAGAGAGTATAGAACACGCCGTACCGGGATGCAATGCTGAATTTGAAAAATAGACTTCTGATTTTTTATCAGGCTTCTGGAGGCGAATTAATACAAAATTAACAACACACAGAGAGAATCTGTCGATATGGAGCGGTTGGCGCGGGATATTATGAGGCGGAATCCGCGGCGGCGCCTTTCGCACCCGAATCATCGGGTGAAGAATCGGTCAGACGGAATAATTCCTTCACAGCCATGGCCAGTTGGAGTTGCCGTTCAAATGCCGGGTGGTTGCCCAGTTGCGTGACGGGCGTATGCAATATCTTGCCGACGAGGCGATGGGCGAATTTTCGCAGGGCCTGCTGTTGATCGGGCGTCAGTTCCGGATGCTCGGAGAGGAGCAGGGTCAATTCGCGATCACTGATTTCCCGGCACTGCTGATAAAGGGCCTTGACCACCGGGCCGGAATTGCGGGCCGCCAGCCAGGCGGAAAAATCGTCCAAGTGCCGCTGAATGATTTGCGTGCTTTTATCAATCTCGCCGCCGCGCCGGCTACGCGTAAGTTCCGACACCCGGCTCAGGTCATCCACGTTGTAGAGAAAGGTATTGGGAAGGCGGGTGACGCCATCCTCCACATCGCGCGGGACGGCCACATCAATAATAAAGAGCGGACGATATTGCCGCGGTTTGAGGAGATTTTTCAGCCGGGCGACGGTTAAGATCGGGTCGCGTGAACTGGTGCCTGAAAGAACCACATCGGCCTGCGTGAGGCCGTCGTCAAGGCGGGAAAAATCGATGCGCTCGGCAGAGAATTTTTCCGCCAGCGAACCGGCCCGCTGAGCATCGCGATTGGCCACCAGCAGGCGCCGCGGTTTTTGCGCCATGATGTGCTTGAGCATGATGCCCGCCATTTTCCCGGCGCCGATCACCAGCACGGTTTTATCGGCAAGCGTATCGAACACTTCGCCGATGAGTTCAACCGCCGCCCCGGCGACGGAGGTTTTTCCTTCCGAGAGGCGCGTGTTTTCGTGCACATCCTTGCCCGCCGCCAGCGCCCGCTGACATACGGCGTGAAGCATGGTGCCGACGGTAGTCGCGGAGGCGGCAATCTGGTATGCATCGCGCACCTGTCCCAGAATTTGAGTTTCACCCAGCACCATGGAGTCAAGGGAGCTGGTGACGCGGAAGAGATGTTCCACCATGCCGGTGCCGCGATGAATATAAAGATGCGGCATGAGTGCTTCGGGCGGGACGGAGCCGATGCGGGCCAATTGAGCGACGAACTGATCTTCGGGAATATCGCGCCCGACGAGAAATGCGGTGTAGAGTTCCACACGATTGCAGGTTGAAAGGAGCATGAACTCTGCGTGCGGATGGTTAAGATGCAGTTCACCGAGAATTCGGTGGGTTTCATCGGCGCCGGAGGCGAACTTTTCGCGCAACTCGATGGGCGCGGTGCGGTAATTGATACCGACCATCAGCATCTGATAGGAATGTGGAATCATCGATTCCATTTCATCTCATCCATGCGGCA
>DAHWIP010000214.1:0-4153 GCA_027344975.1 Phycisphaerae bacterium | reverse complement strand
TCCCATAACCCTCTCGGTTCTTCCGCCGCAGCAAACCAATGTCATCCGCAGGATTATAGATGACAATTCGTGATAACCCAAGGTACTGTAACCAAGTCCACCGGCTAACGATACCTTCGATTACGAATTGACGAGATGCATCCCATGAGCCGGTAACCCATCAGTGCTGTTAAAGATATTTGGATGAATTTCCGATTTTTGGCGCCAGCCGTAAATCTGACCAGGCACGCATTCTGCCGCCCATAACATCGACTGAAGAGTTGATTAAAGGTGCATATTCTAACTGTCTTCCCGGGCGTCTGTGTTCTCGCCTCATCACAGGCGAATTGGAAATATATTAGGACGTTCGGGAAGCTCACAGGGGATATCAAATCCGTGCTTCAAACATGTGTTTATTCGGACGCTCTAATAAGTGCTTATATTCAAGGTCCAGCCTTGCCGACATGAAATGCATGGACAAGAGGCCGTGAAGCGGGGGTGGGGAGGTCCTTGGAGGTGCCCCATGCGAATTGCTGGTGAAAAGTGTTACCTGAAGCGACGCGGTTTCAGTGCCGCCGAACTTCTGGTTGTCATTACCATTATTGCTATTCTTATATCACTGATCGTGGCAGGTCTCGGCCAGGCTCGCGAGTTGGCACGTCGCGCCGCATGTCTTTCAAATCTCCACCAGTTGTCGTTGGCGGCGCTCTCATTCAAGCAAGCTCATCAGGGGCAACTCCCCAACGATTATCAATCTCCCACAGGTTACTGGTATCAGGAAATTAAACCCTACGACAACAACATGGCCGCTAATGCGATTTGCCCCGACGCAGTTACGCCCGCAGACCCTTCTGCAACAACATTGGGGGTCGGTTCAGCCAATCAGGCCTGGGGTTATGTGAATCCCAACGGCCCTTATGGTTGGCTCCACGGCGTTGTCTGCAGCTACGGGCTTAATACGCACGCCGGTGGCTACAGCTTCATTCCGGTTGTCGCGGCTTATGGTTCGGCAACCTTTGGAGGCAACACTGCCTATTACGGCAGCATGGCTTCGGCCACCAGCATTCTGGCCAACGGAAGTGCCATGGTGACGGGAAGCATTGAGTCTGGAGGGAGCATTACGCTCAACGGCAACATCAGCGTCGGGGGATCGGAGATGCCGAACATGCCCGGCATGCAACCGCCCAATGTGACCGATATCTACAACCAGATTATACAGAACGATAATCCATCCACTTTCTCCGGCGGCAATACCATTGACTTTACGAATAATCCCTACCTGATTGTTAACGGTAATTTCGACTCCAGCGGACAGTTCCAAGTCATAGGTTCGGGAACGCTCGTGGTATCCGGAAATGTCACTTTCGACGGGCAATTCCCATCCCAAGGTACCGCAGATATGAACATTGTCACGTTGGGAAATGTAACGATTCACGGTCAGCTTGATCTCGACGGCAGTATTTATGCCGCCGGAAACTTTGTCAGCGGCGGTGGACACGCGATACATGGGAATATTGTCGTCGGCGGCTACTACGATGATCAAGGCAAGGGATATATTCAGCAGGCACCGCCGCCGTCATTTGACCCGCGGGCAAACGGCAGGGGAATCGTTCAGGATCAACCCCTGTTTGCTGACAGCATCTGGGTAGATGCAAGCCCGGCCGACACCGATGCGGTGCCGACGAATCTGGAAACCGGTGATCAGACGCTCAACGCGAACGATCAGATGGGGCGATTCTGCATCGACCGGCATCTCGGCGCCATCAACGTATCGTTTACCGACGGTTCGGCGCGAACCGTACCACTTCAAAACCTTTGGAGTCTTAACTGGTCCGGCAATTTTGATCCGCACGACGTCAAATTGCCATGATCTCGGCTCCCGTATGCGCGGTAGTCAGGTTGGGCATATAAAGCGGCCGTCACCCAATCTGACCCCACAAGAATACACGTGACCATGAGGTTGGTCGTGCCGAGATCAGTGCGTCACAGCGCCATGGCATGCCGGTCCGACAAGTTTCGCATATTTGGCCAGCGCGCCTCGATGATAGCCATTGTCATGCGGTTTCCAGGCTGCACGTCGGGCGGTCCATTCCTCTTCAGAGATTTCCGCGTCAATGGTTCCGAGTTCCGCATCCACACGGACGATATCGCCGTCGCGCAGCAGGCCGATAGGTCCGCCGACCTGCGCTTCGGGTCCGACGTGGCCGATGCACAGACCGCGGGTGCCGCCACTGAATCGTCCATCCGTAATGAGACAGACATCGTAGCCAAGGCCCTGGCCGGCGATAGCTGCTGTAACGGCAAGCATCTCGCGCATGCCCGGTCCCCCTTTGGGGCCTTCATATCGAATGACCACTACATCGCCGGATTTGATCTTAAGCCCTTGCACCGCTTTCATGGCATCTTCTTCACAGTCAAAGCATTTCGCCGGCCCGCGATGTTTGAGATTTTTTACGCCGGTAGTTTTGATCACACACCCTTCAGGGGCGAGGTTACCTTTCAGAATCTTAAGTCCGCCATGCGGACTCAGAGCTTTCTCCGCGGGCAGTACAACATCCTGATCGCCCGGCAGTGAAATATCTTTCAGATTTTCCCGCATGGTCTTGCCCGTTACGGTCAGACAATCGCCGTGCAGCAGGCCGTTGTCAAGAAGAACTTTCAATATCACGGGTATGCCGCCGACTCGATATACATCCAGTGCCACATAGCGGCCACCGGGTTTAAGATCCGCGATTGTTGGTGTCCGCCGGCTGATGCGCTCGATGTCGTCCAGTGTTAATTTAATTCCTGCTTCATGGGCGATGGCGGGAAGATGCAGAGCAATGTTGGTACTGCCCCCGGTTGCGACTGCAACCGCGATGCCGTTTTCTATGGCCTCACGGGTAACGATCTGGTGCGGGCGAATATCATGCTCGAGGAGCGATATCACCGCGCTGCCCGCTTTGACACAAAATTCATCGCGTGACGTTTCTACGGCGGGGGGGGAACCCGAGCCTGGAAGTGCCATCCCGATCGCTTCGGCCACGCATGCCATCGTATTGGCGGTAAACTGGCCACCGCACGAGCCCGCCGACGGACACGCAGCACATTCCAGTTCCCGCAGGTCGGCATCCGACATCTTCCCCGAAGCGTGGGCGCCGACACCTTCATAAACGTCCACGATGGTTACGTCCTTCCCACGGAATTTGCCGGGCAGAATGGTGCCCCCGTACACAAAGACGCTCGGGAGATTCAGTCGCAGCATGGCCATCAGCGTTCCGGGGAGCGATTTGTCACAACCGGCAAGACCGACCAATGCATCGTACCGATGGGCATGCATCATCAATTCAATGGAATCCGCGATCACTTCCCGCGAAATCAGCGAAGCCTTCATTCCCTGATGACCCATTGCGATTCCATCGGATACGGCGATGGTGACGAATTCCCGGGGAGTTCCGCCCGCTTTACGAACGCCCTCCGCAGCGGCCTTCGCCTGCCGATCCAAGGTCAAATTACACGGAGTGGCCTGATTCCAAGTGCTGGCAATACCGACCCATGGCTTGTAGATATCATCGTCCGTCAATCCCATGGAGCGGAAGAAAGCGCGCTGAGGTGCCCGTTCTGGCCCGTCTGTAACTTCAACGCTGCGCGGTCGATTGATCATAAGTGTCGTCTCCTCGTCATCGAGAATAAATGTCGCTCATACATCCGGCGACTATTGACGCGTTAGTTTACGCGCCTTGGAAACTTTTTCATCCCCCGGCAGATTTCTTTTTCACGGGTCGGCCGCAGCGGCGGTTTTAACCTCAATTCGAGATTATCACCCGCGGCACGGTTGGGCCGACTTGTGGCTGTCCGACCAATACGACGCCCGGATATGATGTCTGTGATTCAAATCTGTTCCGGACGCAGTTTGGGACGCAGACGCTCCAATTCCTTAATCACACGATCGGGCAGTAAAGTCGTCAACTTGTTGAGATCGCCACCCAGCGCTGCGATTTGGCGAATAAGACTGCTGCTGGTAAAACCAAAGCGCTCGTTGGTCATGATGAAGACCGTATCCACTGAAGCAATCGCTCGATTCGTCAGTGCGAGTTGAAATTCGTATTCCAGATCGGTCATATTACGCAGGCCGCGGAGGATGGCCACCGCGGAGCGTTTTTTTACCAGATCAACCGTCAACCCCGTATAAGCT
>DAHWIP010000213.1:0-4154 GCA_027344975.1 Phycisphaerae bacterium | reverse complement strand
TCACCTCTTCGCGGGCGGCGGGCAGATCGCCTGCCAACAGCAGCGGAATAAACATCACCATGTCGATTTCATTGCATCCATCCTTGACGCAACTCGACGCTTCGACGGCCTTGATCGTGAGACGCCCCGCGCCGAGTGGAAAACCGACGCAGCCGGCGATGGCGGGGAGTTCTTCCAGCGGTCGGCCGCGACTTGCGGCGAGTTCCGCAGCCGTCTCCGACGCCAGATGCGCCCATCGGGGATTGACGCAGACCGCGGCAAAGCGATGTTCAAATGCCTCGATCACCAGACGGCGGATGTCAGCGGCGCCCGCTTCGGCCTTGAGCAGCGTGTGGTCAATTCGTCGCGCGATCTCGCTTCGGAGCGATGAATGATTTTCAGTATGGCTATCCGGGTAACTGATGGCTCCTCCTTGATCGAGGGACAAATTCCAATTGGACAAGGTTATAAACGATGCTCGCGGGAATTTCCTGCATATCCGCCCGATAATTTCCGCCTGCATTGAAATCTTTCATCCGCATGGGACAGATAATTCCAAAACCGGCAAATTCTTCTCAAGTTGCAGATGCAACTTGCCGGGCATCGACTATAATTCGGTTGTGATGGCTCGATGGTCTGTGTGTTCTGATAGGCCGGGAGGTTTTTACAATGGGACGACCGATTGAAAACGCCCAGGGAGTGGATATCTCCAGCGCATTGGCCGGATGGGATTACCAGCCCGGTGAAGTTAATGTGCGGCTTATCCGCGGAAATGACGGCCGACGGAAAATTCAGCTTCGCCTTGACCTCGGGTTGCTGCAGATGGAAACGACCGGCCGACCGGACGGTAAACGGCCTAACAACTGTGCCAGTGAACTCGAGTACCAATTACGCCGCAAGCGGGCATTCGAACGCAAACATGAATCCGCCGCTCCGTTTTTGATTTCGCATGCCGATGTCCGGGCGTTGCGGGAAGAGTCCGGTATGTATTACCACCGCTACGTTTCGTTTTTCGTGCTTGGGGATTACAAGGCGGTTGTCCGGGATACACAGCATAATCTGGATATTTTTGATCTCTGCCGGACCGCAGCGCGAAATCTCAGCGACCGGAGCGCCCTTGAGCATTACCGCCCGCACGTATTGATGATGCAGGGACGGGCGCGGGCCTGCGCCGCACTCAAGCATCATTATCTGGGGTCCGCATTGGGATATCTGCGGGGGGCACTCAAACAGATCGAACATTGCCTCTCGCAGGATCCCCGCCATCCGATTGATATTAAATATTCTGCGGAAGCCCGCGTCCTGATGCATCTGATTCAGGATATCAAGCGTCAACTGCCGACCGATCCGCGTGAAGAATTGCAGCAACTCCTGACCAAGGCGGTGCAGACCGAAAATTTTGAAGAAGCCGCAGCCCTGCGCGATCAAATCATGGCCATGGAGACGATGTGCAGTGTTGAGCGACCGGCATCGCCGGGCAAGCACGGTCGGCGGCACCGCGCCGCGCCGCCGGGCGATTCAACTTCAGATGCCACTCCGCCGCGGGACAATCCCTCATCGCAGGCGTAATTTGCCGCTGATCCTGATCTTGCGGTCCGCTCGGCTGTTTTTCAGTTTCAAGCTCCCGCCCGCCGGGCTCAACGGCCCCTCCCTCGGCCTGCCGACTATCCTTCACCGAACCCATCGGCCCAAAAAAAACGTCTTTTCCCGAATTGTCTTGTTGATTCAGCCTCTGCGGATTACGCTATAACCTTTGGCGGAGGTGTCATTGCGGCAAGGATCGCCCTGCGATCGCGTCCGCCACGTGAAAGTTTTGGAGTTCCCATGCGTACGGATGTTAAAATCGCCCTGGTCGCGGCGATTGTCCTCATTATCCTCGTGGTGGTGTACATCGAACTCAGGCATTCGTCAAAGAGGGCCGTGATGCAGAATACGGCGGCGTCTTCAGCCCCACCGCTGGTGCAGTCGAATAACCCGGCACCGAACCCGGACAACTCTCTGGCGTCGAGCGAAAATCCGGTAGGGGGGGCGGCCAGTGTTCCGCTTCCAACTCCTGCCACCATGCCGACAACCGGCCCCGCTACCACCACGGCCGTTTCTCCGAGTACCTTGCCGACGACTGCTCCGGCGGGAACGCAGCCTTCAGCCGGCTCGTTAACTACTAATACCTCCTCTGCCTCTCAGGGGCCTGGGAATGATCTGGGAGCGGATAACTCCATCGCCGACAATTCCAGCACGGGTGGATTGGGGGCAACTTCAGATAATTCCTCAAACAGCGGCCTTGGCCTTGGTAATAATTCGGGCGGAGGCGTGAATTCATCCGGCGGTACCGGTATCAATACGGGTACGACGCCGAGCTCTTCATCCGGATCGGGTTCCGGCGGCAGACGCTATTATCGCATCCGGCAGGGTGATACACTCGTCGGTATCTCGCGGGCAGTCTATGGCACGCCCGGTATGGTGACGGCCATCGAGGCGGCCAACCCGGGTCTCTCTGCACGCGATCTGCGGATTGGTCAGCGGATACGCCTGCCGCGTAAAACCCGCCATATGGCCACCTCGCACCATCGCAGAAGCTACCGCCGATCTGTCAGCCGCCGACACATTCATGCGGCACATGGCGGCCGGGTGTACATCGTCCGGAGCGGTGACGATCTGTATTCCATCGCACGCCGCGAATACCATAACGGGGCGGATTGGAAAATCATTTACCGAGCCAACCGGCGGAAGATCGGTCCAAATCCCGCGCACATTTTCGTCGGAGAACGCCTCTACATCCCGGCCCGCTGAACGCTCGGGAGTTGATCAGGCAGTTTCGGGAACATCACAGCATGCTGGATATTAAATTTATACGTGAATCACCGGACGCGGTGCGTCGCGGTGCTCAGGCCAAGAACATCCCCATCGAGCTGGATCGCCTGCTGGAACTTGATACCGAGAGGCGTCATCTCCAGACGCAGCTTCAGGCTCTCACCACCGAGCAGAATCAGATCAGTCGCGACATCGGCCCGCTGATGGGGCAGTTGAAAAAAATATCCGATCCCGCCGCCAAGGCGCAGCTTGAGAGCCGGGCACAGACCCTGCGGCAGAAATCGACGGAACTCAAATCGCAGGCTGCTGAGCTGGAGGAGCGGATTCGATCACTGGATCCGCAGATTGATGCCATTCTGCTGACCATCCCACAGCCGCCCGACGAGGATGTCCCCGCGGGAAAAAGTTCCGAAGATAATGTTGAACTCCGCCGTTGGGGACAGATTCCGACATTTGATTTTACGCCGCAGAGCCATGTTGATCTCGGCCGTAAGCTGAGGCTTTTTGATGTCGAGCGGGGGGTGAAACTCGCCGGTTCCCGCAGTTATTTTCTCACCGGCGCGGGAGCTCTGTTGCATCAGGCGGTCCTGCGCCTGGCCATGGACATGATGGTCCATGAAAAAGGATTCACGCCCATGGCGGTTCCGGTGCTGGTAAAAGAGGCGGCGATGCGGGGGACGGGCTTTTTCCCCGCGGGGCGCGAACAGGCTTACCGGGTCGGCGAGATCAACGAAACCGGTGACGATGAGCGGTTTCTGACGGGTACCGGCGAGGTGGGCCTTACCGCCATGTACATGGACGAAATATTGGACCACTCGCAACTGCCGCTCAAACTCGTTACCCAGAGCACGTGCTTTCGCCGCGAGGCGGGGACCTACGGCAAAGACACCTCCGGTCTTTATCGCATTCACCAGTTCGATAAGGTGGAGCAGGTCATCATCTGCCGGGCCGATCGGATGGAATCCATCGAGTGGCATAAAACCATTCTTGCCAACAGCGAGGCGATTCTGCAGCGTCTTGAACTGCCTTACCGGGCGATGCAGTGCTGCACCGGAGATTTGGGGCCCAAGAATGCCTCGATGATCGATATTGAAACCTGGATGCCTTCACGCAACGGCTACGGTGAAACGCACAGTGCCAGCCGGCTTTATGACTTTCAGGCCCGCCGCTGCAATCTGCGTTACCGCGATGAGGCCGGCAAAGTACATTTCTGTCACACGCTCAATAATACCGTTGTCGCGAGTCCTCGAATATTAATTCCGATTGTTGAACTGTATCAGAATCCCGACGGTTCCGTGCGCGTACCATCCGCTCTCCAGCCTTATATGAATGGTCTGCAGGTTATTCGCTGACCTTCATCCCCG
>DAHWIP010000212.1:0-4193 GCA_027344975.1 Phycisphaerae bacterium | reverse complement strand
AATCGAAGCGAGCGGCGTAAGCCGGATGTGCGGCATTTATCATAAATAGAGCCCCGGGGAATACGGGTCTCTCCTTATTTCGGAGGTTTGTACGCTATGGATGGTAAGATCGTCAGAGGATCGGCATTGAGTTTCAACATCGGCAGCAAAAAGCCGCGAAGCGCAGGGATGAACATTTTGGTCTATGACCACCCGCTTCATCCGGAACTGGTTCCCGTGACGGCACGGCGAATCCGGACGATGGGTGAATTTGATGTCACGATGTGGCTCGTTGAAGGGGGCGGGCACATGGCAGGTGTTACCCACCGCCACACCATTTGTGAATTGGCCTGTTTCCCGCAGAAGTCACTGCCCGATCGCGGCCTGGTGGACCGTCTACCCTGCAAAGGGGATAAACAGTTTGATGTTGAGGCCGGGCCCGATCACCATTACTACCTGACGCTCAATGAAGAGCATCTCACCGATACTCAATTTGAGAATGCGGTCGTTGAATTGCAGCGTATTGCGGAGGAACAGGATGGCATCATCACCCAGCGCAAGACTGAACTGGGGCAGACGGATTACATTTCCGTGCTGGTGGCGGCCCTGCATCGCCGTGCGGTGCATATTGAAGGGTTCCATCTGCTGAGTGATGCTCGGGTGATGATTCGCACACAGTCGATCGTTGAGCCGAATTCGCGGTAAGTGCCAAACTGCCCGTGGCGCCGAGAGTGCAACCGACTTTTTCAATGCACGAAGCGGCCTGTCGGTGCAAGGGACGGATCCGTCCAGCGGCAGCATAGACAAGCTTCCTGCGAACAGATCGCAGGGCCTCAAGCTGTTGGCAGCGAGCTGCGGCGCCGGGTTCGCGTCGGCGGATGTAATTTTCCACATCACACACGGGTATGGCAAAGGGGTATGACAAAGAGACCGCATGCGAGAGAAACGACCATGGGCGATCGGAGTGCTGCTGGGTTTGCTGGCGGTCAACGGATGGTTGGTTCATCGTCACGGTGCCTATGCACAATCGGCAGGCGGCGCTCAAACTGGCGGCCATCTGTTTCATGCGGGTAAACTTCCGGGCGCACGCCGCGCGTTTCCGTCGACATGGTCGACAACGCGCGTGTTTGCCGACTGTGTTGAACTTCGTGACAGCCTGCAATCCGCCGCCCAAATACGCTTCGTTGCCACACACTTCGTCGGCACGCAGAAATTGCTCGTGCCGCTGATTCGGAAACTTCGGGCTGTCAATCCCAACTTCATCGTTTTGGATTACCACCTGGGGGCATGGCAGTCGGGGAAGCACGTTCCGTACATCCTTGACGGCCTCCACTGGGGAAATGATTACGACTATGTAAATCGCCATGAAAGCTGGTTTCTGCATACTACTTATGCTGACCGTCACAACCCCAGGGATCGCCTTATGGCCAGCGACGGCAAGCTGCTGATGAACGTCACCAACCCGCATTATGTCCGCTATTTGACCAAATCTCTCATTCGGCAGGTACGGGCGGGACATGATGATGGCGTTTTCCTTGACAGTTGGAGCACAGACGCTGTTAATTATTATGTTGGCCGCTATCCCCGATGGCGGTACCCCGGACTTATCAGACCCCACAAACAGCTTGGAGGACTTACATGGGTGCAGGCATCGGAAGCCTTTATGCGCCATGTGACGGCCGCTCTCAATAAGGCAGGCATTTATGTTCTGCCCAATCTTGGCGACCTCATCACCGATTGGGATCACACCAACTACGCCATTCCCAACGGCGGCATGCTCGAAGGCGCACCGGGTGAGTGGTCGCCATATGGGTAGGCTCAATGGAGATTTTCAGCCAACAAGGCGCTGACGCTCATCAACGACGGCAAAATCATCATGTTTCAAAGTTACCTGCCGAAAGAAACCGATGATCAGGCCCGTCTTTATTGGCTCGGCACGTATCTTCTATTACGTGGCCACTACACTTATATTACCTATTTCGCCCACCTGCCCATGGAATACTTTCCGGAGTTCGGCATCCATGTTGGCACGCCGCTTAAAACCGCCCGCCACAGCATCAACGACCTGCGACAGGGATCGCTTTACATCCGCCCGTTCACCCGTGGCATCGTGGTGGTCAACTCTGCCGCGCATAAGACCGCCCATTACCATGTGCCGCCGGGATACTCCAGGGCTATCGTGCGCGGCGGCGGCAATATCGGCCTGAACGGTAAAGTCGATGGCAGGGTTTTGTATGTGCCCGTCAGCGGCTCCGTGCTGCTGAAGCCGGAAAGCGCCCTGATTTTGGTCAAACGAAACCACCCGTCATATTCCCACCGTTAATCAATTATCAATGGTTCACGCTGGCCCGAGACCGCAGCGGCCGGGTGGTCCGATCGCCATTGCCCCGGCAACCTGAAAACGGTTCCCGGCGCGGGGGAGCAAGCGGAGCGATTACGCCGCCTGCGCGGATGGCATGGTCCGCCGCATCTGCAGGGCCTGCGTGGCCCGGCTGCGCAGAGCCGTGCGCTCTTGATTGATCAGCAGTTTCAGATCGTACGGCCCCATGGAAAGCCCTTCGGCGATGCGTTCAAAGAGAGCTTGCGTCTGCGAATTTATCGGCCCCATTTCCAACGATGTCTTGATCATCTCACCAAGCCAGCGCCGCGCCGTGGCCGGGGAATCGGGCGTGGGGGCGGTCAGGCTGTGCGTATGGCCGGCGAGAATGATGTGCCGCACCATCGCATCCGGCAGACCATGATCCTGCCCCAGTTTCATGAGCAAGGCATCAAACTTATCGTCCGCGGCATCACCGGAGAGCACCTGTGCCGCAGCCCAGCTCATCAGCATCGGAGCGGTAACCGCCATCGGCGGCGCCGGTGCGGCAGGTAAACCGGCATCGGCGGTCCCGTCCGGCTGCAACTGGGCGAGAAGCTGCTGGGCTGCCGCTTCGGTCAGCGGAAGCATCTGGGCCAGCACCCATCCATGCGAACCGTCGGTCAGCACCGTTCCGCAGTAGGGACAACTGTCAGCGGTATCATCACTGAGAGGGGCACCGCAATTGGGGCAATGGGCCGAGCTGATTCCGGATTGAATATTCGTCTGACACCCGGATTTGCGCTCCAGAACCAGCAGTGAATGAAACAACTCCGCCTGCGGTGAGTGCGTCATGGTTCCATCCGGTTTGATGACAAAACGCTGAGCCGACCAGTCAATCTGCAGCAGCGCCCGATCCATCGCGTCGGCCGCCGGGTCGGACCCTCCGGGCAACAGGCCGACGGTGCGAAGGGCCCCCACCGCACAGTGGCCCCAGGCGGATCGATTGCCGGTGGTATCGGGTTTGAGCAGTCCGGCGTACATGGACGCAAAGGCCGGCGTGCAGATTTTTTTCAGCGGATTGATTTTACCCGTCAGATCCGCGGTGGACTTGCGCCAGAACATCACCGAGGCGGTATCCTCAAGCTGGGCCATGGAAAAATTCGGATCGCGTGAAATTAAATCTTCAATACCGGGGACATCCGTTTCCGATTCCGGCCGCCAGACCGACGCCTGCGTGATCTCGGTCAGAACCCAGTCAAACTCGCCGCTGAAGATCATGGCATGGCAACTCGGGCACTGGGCACTTTGATTGATGGAAAGCGGAGCGCCGCAATTGGGGCAGTTTCCCTCCATCAGGCCCGGCTTGCCGGTGGACTTGACGCCCCGCCGGCGAAGGAATGTCCAGTATTCGCTGAACGGCACGCTTTCGGCGGAACCGGAGAGCACCTGCCCGGTGGAGGCCGAGATGGTCTGATCGACGGCACTGGCGTTAATACCGACCACAGCGGTGTCGTAGAGATGATCATTCGTAGCGTGAGCCAGAAAAACGGAAAGGACCTGAATCTGCGACATGCGGTCTTTTTCGCCCAGTTGCTTCGCCTGCATGAATTCCAGCTTGAAGCGTTCGCGGACGCCGTCGGATATGAAGGCGTCAACGCTGGTCAGGTCCTGAGCGCACCACGCATCCTGCATTTTAAGAAATGCCTGTGTCACGCGCTGATAAAAAGCCTGGGCATCGAATGACGGGTCGGATGCCTGAATATTTAACAATCCCTGATTGGCCTGGACCTCATCTTCCGCCTGCATCCCCTGATTGATGCGGTTATTGGTCATCGCCCCAGCGACACTGCGATGGGTGTAGAAATAGATCACGCCGAAGATAATCAGCAGCGGGATGCCGATTTCAGGCTCTTCG
>DAHWIP010000211.1:0-4202 GCA_027344975.1 Phycisphaerae bacterium | reverse complement strand
AAGATTCTGGCTCAATACAATGTCGGCATATTCCATTTGATAGGCCAGATCGCCTTTGGCCCAATCCAGCACACCGGTCAGCAGGTCTTCTATAATGGCCTCGGCAACTTTTTCCGATTCATCACCGTGGCGCAGTCGATCATTGCGGGTTTCCAGAAATGCCGGCCAAGCCGCGTGCAGGCGGGTAACGCAGGCGCGATAGCTGGCAAGCGTCAAATAAGTTGGTTCGGCCATGGCTGATCCTTTGGAGTCATCAAGGTGAACGACAATCTTTCTCAATCTGCATTCTCTCTTCACTCACCGACGTGTCTGTCGATTACGCCCTGGTCGTAGACGGATGGAAATATACCTTCTTTCGCCAAGTTGTCGATAGCCTCCGCAATCCATTCCGCTGCCTGTTTGATTTGGGTGTCGGTAGCCGAGAATTTTTTAAGCAGCTCGCAGAATTGCCGTGCGGAATTGCTCGAAACCGATTTATCCATAGGTCGCTTCCTCACACTTTCGTCCTTTCAGCATCTTTCCTTCGCCATCCCGGCGTTGCGCGATGGTTCACTCTACTGCGTCGGTGCGGCCGGGATTGCTGCCTATGGCGGGCTTCGCCATTAGGCTGCTCCCCACCCCGTCGCCAGCCGGTTTTACCGCCGGCTCCCTGTCCCGGCAACCATCACAGCGAATACGTTTCATGCTGTCAATCAGCGCGTTGGGGTCGGTACTGATTATGCCTTCGTAACGGTGCTTCGCACACCGGCACCGCCAGTTCAGGGACCCGTTGAAGGCCATCACCGGGTCTTCGATTTGTCGTCGTTCTCCGCCTAACTCGATATGGCGACACCAATCTACCCTTTCTCGAGCGGCGGTTTGCTGGGAGCAGAAGTAGTGTTCCACATTTGGCAGCCGACTTTCCGGGATACCCCAGTTCTCCACGACAACCAATGAGAGATCCCGAACACGCACGGCGTCGAGGCTGGCGAGATCAATGTCGGGATCCCTCAGGCGAGCTTCATTCCATTGGGACGCGAAATCCGAAAGCAAGGTTCTCCCTTCTAGGAGTTCGCTCGCACGTGCCTTCAAGTCGGGGTAGGACATCGCATTTGCAACCCGCTGGACTTCCTCGGCGGCGCGTCTCGCCAGAGGTTGGCTACCCATTACCTCGAGGTAATCTGCCAGGAGCATCTTGGCCTGCACGCTACCCTTGAGCACGCCACAGCGCTCGTAGGTGCTCACCGCCTCCTCAACCGTCGCGAGTAATTGCTTGCCGACGGCCTCATCGACCCGTGGAATGGTTGAACCGGACACGATCGCTAACATCCGGGCGAAGTTCATATGAAACAACGGAACCGTCATCAGAGCGACTATTGTGTCTGCGGCCAGAACCGGTGCTCCCAGATGCCGAGCCTCAGCCACCAGCCTGTCAGCCTGCTTGCTCCACTCGCGCATGCATTGCGAGGCTTGAGTGAGCCGTTCTCCAAGAGGCCCGGGAAAGGTGAAAAATGCGACCTTTTTAAGAGACATTTTGAGGGAAGTAATTTTAGCAACTTGTGACCATAGCGCCGCTGTCGCCTCCGTCCCCTCGATGAAGTGCATATCCACCCTCACCGCGAAGCACATCATGGGCGGAGCATCGGGGTGGGTGCGCAATTTGTCCGCAGTCTCTTTAAGTTCGGCCAGCAATTGCACGCGGTCAGCAGGCAAGGTCGTACTGGCAAGTCGATCCCGCAGCAATTGAGCCTTGTTTTGGAGTTGCTCAAGCTCGTCCGCATGTTCCATTCGTCTTTTTGCGCGCTCATCGTAGGTATCTTTATTGATAACCCCGGTGAACAACTCGCATGCGTCGCGGATAGCCTCAAGGAAGCGCTGGTCCCGCTCTGTGAGGTCGTTCGCTCTAACGGTCGCCTCGCCGACATGGCCCAAGGCGGAATGATACTTGCCCAGCCTATAATCCGCGTACGCGGCCACGAGTTGGATCCCAGGCAGGTTTTTTTTAACTGGATCAATGAGATCGAACAGTCGCGCCGCTTGTGAAGCGTACCCCGCGGTAACGACGCCCAAACCGGATTCGCTCAGAACTTTCAGGGCGGTGGCTCCATCCACAGTGTGGAGCGCTCCGCTGTCAATGGCGAAAGTGGCTTCAGACGCTCCCGCCCGAACTATTGCATCCTGCACATCGCGAGCCGTTCGACCCTCGCCCAGGATGCGGTCACGCAGCACGGGCAAGGCCCCCGTGGTTAATCTCTCGCCGAATCGGATAGTTACGGTCGCCTGTTCCCGCCAGGATGGATTTTCCGCCTCCAACCTTCGCTGTTCGTCACGGGCCCATGCAAACCAAAATTGGCGGTTAGACTCGTCGAAGAAAATGTACAGGGGAGCCTGGGCACCGTTGAGCAGGTATATCAGATTGGAGGTTTTGACCGAGAGCGACAGGGATCCATCGTTGTTGACGTTAGGTTTCGCTGCCGCCTTAAGTTGGATCTGTGACCGGAAGTTTGTCGCCCCACCCGATTGTATCGCCTCAAAATATATATCAGCGCCATAATCCGGGCCTTTCTCCGCCCGCAAAATTATGTCATCTTGGCCCTGCAGAAGTGCATGCAGTGCGTTGACACTTCTCTGCTGAAGTGCGGCATTAGCATCGAATTTCGGCAACCGGATCGACGAGTGCTCATTCATGATCATCTTATTGTACCATACCATTGCTCCCCGCGGAATTCGGTTATCTTGGCTCCAGATCCTAGCGCCCTATCACAGCAAAATGTTCGGATTACGGCCACGCGAAATATTTTATGAAGCGACGCTCTATAAGCGCCGGCTAATAATTTGTATTAGATGCGGTCCGCGATTCGGCCGCCTCATAGCGGCCAGAGGCCACTCGACCCATGGCTGGCACTCCTGGTGCTAAGAGCGGGCGCCGGGGGAATGGGTGCCGCCTAACGAACTTCGGAAGCAGGGTCGGCATGGCTAAGAGTGCCCTCCGGCGTGTTGCACCTACACGGGCGCGGCAAGGTTTCCGGGCGGTTTTAAAAACTCTGCGGAGCTTGGCCTCATCAGCGCCGAGGCAGGATCGTTTCCCACTTAAAGCAGGTGGGTATCCCGATAAATATCGGGACGCCCCAGAGCCGCCCGGAACATTGCCACGCGCGAACCGCGCCGGTACGCGGGGCGACACTACGACATTGCCCAACCGTTCCCGGCGGAAAGAATGGTACCTGACACCTTTTTTGTTCCCCGGGCGACGCGTTATGGGTTGTAGCTGTAGGTGTAGGATTCGTAGGTCATGGCTGATGGATTGCTGGTGTTGTAGCCTGTGCCGAAGCTGAGAAAGCAGGGGGAGTGGACTTGGCTGGGCAGGGGCATGGGGGCGGAATCGGCGTTATTGTTTGTTGCAAGTGTGGGAACGAATACGAGCTGGCCGACAGGCGTCACTGAGTATGTCCCGTAGACGCCCGTCGCGGTTACTCCAGCGACTTGCGGGTAGGGGTACATAACGTCTCCGCCCGCGTTAGTTAGGGCGATCGTCGCAGCCGAGAAGCTCGCTGGCACATATTGTATCGGGCGGCCCAGGCCGTCGAGAATTTCGATGACGCCGGTCATGGTCGCGCCGCCGGCGGCAGCGCCTGGTGCGGGGAATGTTCCGGTTACTACGGCGGTTGCGGGGAGATTGGTTAAAAAGTCTTTGTGCTGGGCCCAGATGTAATTACCGTTCGCATCCTTAGCGGCAGTCTGATACGCGTGCAGCCGCTGGTATCCTTCCAAAAATGCCAGCATATCGGTTGGGGTTTGACCGGCGGTTTTATGCTGGTACCATTCCAGCGCTCCCTGTAGCCCCTTAAGTTCTGATTTGGTCAGGGCCAATTCAGAGCTGGCCTGCACCTGTTCGCCCACCGCCAGGCCGATACCAATAAGGATAATGATGATCAGCACCACTACCAGCATTTCGATAAGGGTAAATCCGCGAGAATTACGCATGGCCAGTACCTCGTTAAGCGCCTACTATCCGCCACTACATTGTATCAGCTTTGGGACTAAAACCAAGAAAAAAATGCGGGCGGCGGCTAGAACCTGGAACGCAGGAGTTGGGAGTTAGGATGCTGCGGAAGCGATGGCGCTGCTATTTTGCTCGCCGGGTTGAACCCGACCGGGTTTTTTGGGCGTGGCCCCATTTCCGGGCAGGGTCAATATTGTTGTCTCATGGGTG
Source organism: Phycisphaerae bacterium (assembly GCA_027344975.1). Classification (GTDB taxonomy): domain Bacteria; phylum Planctomycetota; class Phycisphaerae; order WQYP01; family WQYP01; genus JAJZGD01. The sequence continues at coordinate 10 of DAHWIP010000211.1, read as the reverse complement.
GTATCGCGCC
>DAHWIP010000210.1:0-4227 GCA_027344975.1 Phycisphaerae bacterium | reverse complement strand
GGCGGCCCGAGGGACGAACGGCAGGATCATGTCGCCCTGAATTTCAGCGGGATGGATGCGTAAGGTTGAGAGCGGTTCCTCCAATTCCTGCGGATGAATCGTGCCGGGTTTGATCGGCCACGGTTCGCCGACGGGTCCAACCGCCTTCTGGTACATTTCACTGATGCATGCACCGCGGATTGGTTCCGCAGGGTGCCCCGCATACCACGCGACCACCTGCGACTCCAGCCCGCATTGCGTGAAAATATTCCAAATCGCTTTGCACCGACGCGATGTGCTGGTAAACGGCCGGATACTGCGCTGATCCGGGTCCGGCTCCACAAAGCCGAGAATCCCATGCTTGTCGGCCCGCTTGCCGGTGGCGATCGAATTCCAGAGCATGGGCGAAACCATCGGTTCCATGCTTGCCAGATTGCCCATGACGCCCCGATTCATCAGTCCGCTCAGGTTCGGCATCGCACCTCGCTCGATGAGTGGATTGATCACCTGCCAGTCGGCGGAATCCCAGCCGACCAGAAGAAGTTTTTCTGCCTTTGTCTGTGCCATAAATCACCACCCTTTATGCTCCGATGATCCGGCCAGAGGCCCGATCTGTTGCAGCGGAGTCAGCGCTGCGGAGAATCCAGTATCCGCAGCGCTTACAAATAACGTGTTAAGAGAGTGTGAGTAATCCGCATGGTTCCGTCGGAACGACTGCTCTGCGGCCCCGCATCGTGATCGCCCGGATCGCTGAAAATTAGTATTGGCAACATATTATCTTAAAATTCAGGTGGTAACATTTCCGCATCGGCGCGAGAGAGAATGGAATCGATCGGTGTCCGATCGGCTCGCGCCGCCTCCATCGTCTGCAAAACGACGAAATGTCCCGCTTGCACAAGGAGAAACCCATGCTCTCGTTCGTTCCCCGGTTCAAGGGATACCTCTCATCCCGACGCTCCAGGATGCTGTTGGTAGCGGCCTCTGCGGCAGTCGCGACCGTTGCCGTCGCTGCCCCCATGGCCCAGGCAGCCATCTTAGCACCCTCCCACATTGTGGTGGTGATCGAGGAAAATCACTCCTACAGCCAGATTGTCGGCAATACGACTGATGCGCCCTACATCAATAATACTCTCATCGGCCAGGGCGGTCTTCTCTACAGTGGTTCCTATTCTCCCGAACATCCGAGTCAGCCGAACTATCTCGATCTTTTTGCTGGGAGTGATCAGGGAATCACCGGCGATTATTTTCCCTCTTCGCCTCAATATTCCGAACCGTTATCCACCCCGAATCTTGCCGCTCAGCTCATGAACGCCGGCTACAGCTTTGAGGAATACAACCAGACCTATTCCGCCATTGATAATGTCAACAACTACAATCAGGCGACGTATAACCCGTACAGCGGGCAATCCAATCTCACCACGGCCGAGCAAAATGACACCTACGCCCGCAAACACAACGCGGTCGTCAATTGGGTTAATCCGAACCTGACCACCGTTTCGGGAAATCAGCTCCCCCTCTCTACCATGACCGGCTTCAGCGAATTCCCCACCACGGCCGCCGGTTATGCCAATCTCCCCACGGTCTCGTTCGTCATTCCAAACCTCGAAAACGATATGCACAACGGCACCATCTCCGCCGGTGATACCTGGCTTTCGCAGAATATGAACGGCTACGTGCAGTGGGCCAAAACCCACAACAGCCTGCTGCTGGTCACATGGGATGAAAACAACTACACCCTGCAGGACGGCAACCACATCGCAACGATCATCAACGGCGACCCCTCCCTGTTTCAGGCCGGCGATTCACAGCAGGTTTTCAACAGCTACAGCATCCTGCGAACGATTGAAGATATGTACGGCCTTGGTTACGCCGGTAATGCCGCCAATGTTCAGGATCTGGCGACCAATGCGTCCGGTCAGTTGATTGCCGTTCCCGAACCGACCACCGTCGGATTGCTGGCTGCGGGCCTGCTTGCGGCGCTGCCGCTGATCGCCCGGCGCAATCGGATCGGAGGGCAAAAGTAAGCAACATTCTGAGGAGAGCAAGTGGCAGTGTGAACACGTTTGAAAGTTTTAATCTATGAGGAGAATTAACCATGAAGATTCGCAACAACAACTTCCGCTTGCAGCAGTCTCAACCTTCAAAGTCCGGATCGCTTGATTCCCGCCTGGCCGGCTACGCCGCCGCTGGCGTCGCCATGATGGCGGCCGGAACCGCAGGCGCCCAGATTCAATACACGGCTCTCAATGCTCCCATGAGCACCCTCACACCGAGCGGCGAAGCGTTCATCCCCTTCGGTGGGCAAAATGCGTTCCTCGGTATGATGACATCCCTCAATCGCATCTCCGGTGACGCCAGCGTCACCTTCTCCGGCTTTACTCCCGGTGTCGATGCCGTCACCGTCGCAGCCTCGGCCGGGGGGCAGGCAACCTCCACGCTCGACTTCCTTTCCAAAGGGACCGAGGTCGGCGGCACAGGCAATAAATTCGTCTTCGCCACCGGCGGCTACAACAGCACCAATATCGTCAAAGCCGGCAAACACGAAATCCTCTACACCGGCCTGCGTGCAACCAGCGATGGTAAAAATTATTACGGCTGGGCCGCATTTTCCTTCAATACCACCACCGAACCCAATACCGATCTCGTGGATTTTAATAATAAAATACTCGGATACGCCTTTGAAACCACTCCCAACACCGCCATTGCCGTGGGAGACACCGGCAGCGCACCACTCACCGGCTCACCGGCCCCAGTACCGGAACCCTCAACGTTGGCGCTTCTTGCATTGGGAGCCGTCGGCATTGTTGCGTGGCGGACTAAGCGTAATGGTCGGTCCAGCGCCGCATGAATTCCGCCATTGCTGCCTCCAACCGGATTGAATCGGTCGGCCGGGCCGATCCATCGGACGTCATCACGATCGTGTCGGGGCTTCCACGCTCCGGCACGTCGTTGATGATGCAGATGCTTGGTGCTGGCGGCATGGGCGTCTTGACCGATGGCCTGCGCCGATCGGATAACTCAAATCCCCGTGGCTATTTCGAACTCGAAGCGGTGAAGCAGACCCGGCAGGATGCAAGCTGGGTTCGCACGGCTCCCGGCAGGGCGGTGAAGGTCATTTATCGCCTGCTGCCGGATCTGCCGGATGGGTTCAGTTACCGTGTCATCTTCATGCGGCGCAATCTCGATGAGGTCGTCACATCGCAGCAGGTGATGTTGGGGCGACCGACACTCGCAGCCGCCGATCATCGGCGTCTGGTCGGTATTTTTCAGCGTGAATTGGCCCACATCGACCTCTGGCTGGCATCGCGCCGAAATATGTTGGTGCACAGTGTGCAGCACTCCGACGCCGTGATGCATCCGGCCACCGTTGCGCAGGGCATTTGCGAGTTTCTGCAGCGTCCCCTGGATATCTCCGCCATGGTGGCGGCGGTGCAACCGAGTCTGCATCGGCAGCGGCGATTGTCCACCCCATCTTAATACGGGTGCCATTTATCGTTCTTGAAACGCCTGTACGAGGCCATGAACATGCCCGCTGCGCTCTCGAATCGCGTCAAAAAATGGGTGTGCCCTCACCATGGGGTTTTACAGACAAAACCGGTTTATCCTGCAACCAAGGCCGAAAAAAGCCTTAAAAATTCTCTAAATCGCACGCAAAGTGCGAAAGTTGGGGTAGAACTTAAGCAGTCCACGCGACACCCCAGCTGCGGCCAATGTCATCGCAGTTTGCTCCCCGACCTATTTGTCGATTGGGCGGCTATCGGTTACCATTTCCAAAGCTGCCGATTGGGCGCGAGGAAGGAACTCAGGTGTGTGGGTTTTCTTTCATGCGCTATTTTTTGGGCGAAAGCCCAGCATAAGCGATGGTAGGCAATCGCACGGCAGCCGATTGCTGAAGTCGCTGACACGCAGGGGTCTTTTCTTATGGCCAACACTCAGTTGGTGCGGTCTCTTATTGACGCGGGTGTGCACTTTGGACATCGGACAAGCCGGTGGAACCCGAAGATGAAGCCGTACATTTACGGCAAACGCAATCTGATTCACATCATTGATGTTCGTGAGACGCTCAAAGGCATTCTCGCGGCCCAACGTTTTCTCAAGGCGCTGGTGGGCAGCGGGCGCGATGTGCTTTTTGTCGGCACCAAACGGCAGGCACGGGCGGTGATCGACGACGTGGGTAAGCTGACCGGCATGCCGGTGGTTACGGAGCGCTGGCTGGGCGGGACGTTGACGAACTATCGCACGATCCGG
>DAHWIP010000020.1:0-13785 GCA_027344975.1 Phycisphaerae bacterium | reverse complement strand
TGATCAGCCCGACGGCGCCGAGGAAAATCCGCTCCCAGGTTTTAAGGCCCAACTTACGGTTGATGGCGGTGCTTGAAAGGTTAATGGCGATGGCGCCCACCACGCCGATGGCGTACAGATCACCCAGCGTGTCCAGACTGTGAAAAATCGACAATATCAGAATCGGCACAGCGACCGCCGGTACCAAGGCAATCCACGGCACACCGAACGGATTAAGACGCGTGAGGAGTTTCGGCAATTCATTGTCCCGCGACATGGTGTATTGAATACTCATCATGGCGCCGATGGCGGTGTTGACGGCTGAAATCAGGAGCAGTCCGAAGACCAGTCCGCAGAACCAGCCGAACGGTCGCCCGACGTAATCGGTGGCCATGACGCGCAGTGCTGCATTCTGAATGTCATTCTCCCGCTGATAGTTTTGGTCCAGCGTCTTGACCCGCTTGACCAGTTCGGGACTCTTCTTCCAGTCGGGATTTTGGCTTTTGAATTCTCGCACCTTGTGGTGCAGCACCACCGCCGGCGTGGTGAAGTGTTCCTGCGGTTTGGCGGGATTCGGCCCCAGTGCGTTCATGCCCACTGCCAGAAAAAGATTGAAAATGACCACCTCGATCAGCACCGGCATAATCGTCTTACGGGCTGTTTTAACGACAGGCTTGATCATCACGCCGGTCATATTGGCCACCGCTTCAACGCCGGAAAGCGCCAGCACGACATTGACAAATGCAATCCACTTATTCACCGGATTACCGGTCAATTGGCCATGCGTCGTGATGTTATGCCACCCCTGCGCCAGATGCGGAATTGAAAAGGCACTGATGATGAAGGTGAGCACCAGTGTAGCCATCGCAACGATCAGGGCCAGTATCCCGACGCGGCGCAGCCCGAAAAAATTCAGCAATCCGATGATGAGAATGGCGCCCACCGCGCAGGCCGGAACGAGCATGCCCCGATCAGGTACGCCGAGATACTGCATGCCGTCATAAGAGGAAAGCGCCGCCGTGACAATGTAGTCCGCACATAGAAGCAGGGCCCCGACAACCGCGAGCTGCTTGTTGAGATGCTTGGCCGACGAATACACGCCGCCGCCGTCTGGAAAGCATCGGCAGATGATCGTGTATGCGTAGCCGACCAGCGCCACCAGTACACCCACGGCCAGCACATACCAGAAACTCGCGTAGAGCGAATAGAAAAAAGCGAGTCCGAGGACATAGAAGCGGCTCGTACCCCAGTCACCGTACAGAATCGCCGATGCGTGGTACCACTTTAATTCGCGCGGCCGTTCTCGATGCCGAACGGAAAAATCACTCATAAAACCTCATGCCACCACCGTTCGGCCCCATCGCCGGCTCTCGCGCCAGTGCGGCATTCTAAAGCCAAATCAACACATTTCGTATGCACGCCGTTGTCGGAGCCAATCCCGACCAGCTCGTTTCAATCACCTTGCAAATCCGAATACTTCGCGATCATCACGCAAATATTCTGAGGTCGCTGTTATGGATACGGAACCCGTCGGCCCCCGTCCTTGCCTTCATGGTCACGATAGTAATGCCGCTGGCTTTTGCGTCAAGAACGCGACGGCATGTCTCCTAATTTAGCGGAATCGTTTTTTGGTGCTACAGTTCAGCTACAAATTTACGCGAAAAGAAAAATATCCAGCGAGCCATTAGCGCCAGTCTATTTAGCCGGTATCTTTCTCCTTATGAGTGATTCAAGTCGATTCACCCGTAATGTATGGCTTTTTTCTATGGTGGCGATTCTTATATGGAACGCCCTCTGGCTCGGTGCCTGCTTTTTAGTACTGAATCGGATCGAAGCCTCCATTAACAATCAGTCGATTCAACCTGTTGCCACATCACTCGTCGATACGCTGCGACTTGAACCACCGCCCTTTCGCGATTCCTTTAACAGCTATTTGACGTGGGCGAGGCAGCGGCGAGCTTTGATTAGAGCCTACTGGAACATAAATCCGCACATTCGGTACATCGCATTGTGGAGTTCCAACGGGACGGTCGCCATGCTCATCGCGCGGGTTCACTCTCAGCCTCATTTGCTCAGCACGTTCATTGATCACCAGTTACCGCCGCAGGCGTGGCCGAGTAATCCTCCTCAGAAATTGCGAGTAATCGATTCGGTGCCGTGGAATCATCATGAACGGAGCGTCGGGGATTTCAGTCTGCCAATCGCCTGGCCGGGCGGATTTCACGGCTATCTGAGCGTCGGTGTAAGCCTCAGTGCGATGCGCAGCGCCGATTGGCTGGAACTCACCCGGCTTAAGTGGCTTATCGGCGGGTTGGATGTCGCCGCCATGATCGTTATCCTCGCCCTGATTTTTATTGTGAGTACCCGGCTTGATCGATCACAGCGGCAACAGATTCAGACCATGCGAGCCCGCACCAGCATGCTCAGCGAGCGGGGGATGCTCGCGTCCGTCCTCGCCCATGAAGTCCGTTCCCCGCTTACCGCCCTGCGGTTCAATCTTCACTTTCTGCGTACCATCATTGAAAGTCCCACTCCCGATCAATCCCGCCTCATGGACATTATCAGTACCTGTCAGAGGGAGATGCGACGGCTTGATACCATGCTCGATGATTTTCTCGTCCGCACGCAGGTTGTCAGTCAACCGGAGGAAACGTCCATTAATATGGTCGTCGAGCAGGCAATGGAATTTCTCAACCCCTCCATGCAGGCGCACGGCATTCGTGTGGTAAAACATCTGGACCCAGGCAATCCGAAAGTGCTGGTTTCATCCGATGAACTTCGTCAGGTTTTGCTCAACCTTTGCGCCAACGCCCAGGAGGCGATGAGCCGCGGTGGAACGCTCGCCATCTCAACCGTCGGCGAAGCGGAGAGTGTCATGCTGTTTGTCCGCGACAGCGGCAAGGGTGTGCCGCCTGAATTTCATGCGAGGCTTTTTGAACCCTTCTTCTCAACCAAACCCAATGGCAGCGGACTTGGCCTCGCCTTGGTGAGGCGTGTGGTAAGCGGTGCCGGGGGTAGTATTTATTTTGAGTCCACTCCGGGCACCGGTACGACATTCCGTGTCGTTTTACCTCGACCGAAGGGGGCAACTCCTGAATCACATACAGCCGCCGAATCAAATCCGTGAAATGCCTTTGGGTCGATAGCCGGATCCCGTGACGCACGAGCAGAAATTATTCCTTGGCAGAACGCTGTACCGACAATACTGCCACCGGAAAAGTTTTCGTGAGGAGCTGAATGACGCTTCGGGTGATGTTGTGGGCCTCGCTCAGGCCGAAGGTGCTTCAGGTGCTTCGGGCTGATCTCTGGGCGGCGGGACGCCGTCTAGATAGCCATTGACTTTCAGCATCACGTAACGCACCAGTGTGTCCACCGTAAAAACGTCGCGAAATGAATTGATATTCGGGTTTTTGTCAAATTCCGAAAGATCAGCGAATGGCATCAAGCGGTGCAGTTCCGCCAGCCCGTCTGCAGTCATCACTCCGTTGCTTACAAATCGCGGATCAGTAAATAGGTTTTGAGGAATAAGATCATTCTGCGGGATTTTGATCTTAAAAGCTTTTTCCAGCTGGAACGTGATATCCAGATAATCGATGGATTCGGCTCCAAGGTCGGCATTGAGCTTGGCCTTGGGCGTCACCTGATCGTCATCCACTGCCAAGGCACTGGTGAGGACTTCCTTCACCTTTTCCAGCACTTCATCGTAGGTCATCGCCATTATTGGTATATCCTTCCCGGTATTACCGAATTCTCAGCGAATGGAACTTTCACCCGCTACCCCCAAGAATAAATCCATTTTTAGTCCGATGCAATGCACAGAGTACCTTGCGATCATCTCTTAACTTTCGCCCGCAGAAAGCGCCGTCCCGGGGCGCGGCTTAACCGTTTCCCAAAGAGATTTCCGGCGGTTAATCATTTTCTCATCGATTCCTGCAAGCGCTGCATCCTGTTCTCTCAGCCGGATGTGTGCCAGCGTGATACGTCCCTGAATGGCGGTGGCGGTTCCGACGACTCCACGCACTTTGAACTCGCTTGTGTCCGGCGCCAGGCGGAGAACATCGGCGGTGACCGTCAATGTCTGCCCCGGACTCACGAAGTGCCCATACCGAATCTGACGGGCTTCCTTCAATATCACAAGGCTTGGCGCAAAGTACATATGTTCGTGGATCAGCCATGCAGCGGTCTCAATCGCACACTCCAGCATCATAACGCCCGGCAGGACTGGAAATCCGGGAAAGTGATCTGCGAGATATTCCTCCGCCATCGACACCTGCTTGATGGCGCGTATGGTTTTTCCGGAGACCAACTCTTCAATTTTATCCACGAGCGTAAAATTCAAAGCATTTCCTCTTGTATGATCGCCGGGCACTTCACCCGATGCGAAGCCGCAATCCTCCAAATAAATTATCCGAATCCGGGGCTTGAGGCCACCATGATCGAATCCGTTCCACACCCGTGGCGTGATAACGTAGTCATACGTATCTGCCGATGGCGGGTCACCCGCGATCCGGCTCGCGGCAGTGATAGATGCCGCCGGGCGGGATGTTAAGTGGAACGAATTGAAATTGCACACGTCGAAAATGCCGCCTGTAAAACGGGAGGTAATACAGGGGGATTTCCGTGATATTGCTGAAGACACCGTCAGGCCTCGCCGCCCACGCAAAGGCTTTGAATATGCCCTGCTGTGCGGCTGCGGGCAGGCTCGGAGTGCCAAGCCCGCTGATGAAGGCATCGACGGTCCCGTCGCCGACGCCACAATCACGGAGTATTTCAGGCAGATGGACCACATCGCCCTGCATAAATTTAATATTATCCGCCGGTGAGGCAAATCGCTCGCGGAGTATGCGAAAAAAATCGGCATCCCGCTCAATGGCAATCAATTGCGTCTGTGGGGTGATTTGCGAAAGGATTGCCTGCGTTATGGCACCGGTGCCGGCACCGAGTTCTACAATCAGGCGGGCCCGGGAAAAATCCACTTGCGAAATGCACGCCCGGGCCATGAAGCGGCTCGACGGCCATATGGATGCGATTTTCCTGCGATGCTTGAAAAATTTCCGCATGAACAGGAAATGATCGGAAATCGCCGCCGGTCTGCCAACGGGCGCATCATCTCGCCGACCGTCGCCTTCACCCATCAGCTTCCCTCCCGAGAAACCATCGGCACACGCCCGCAGCAGAGCTGTCGAACAGTACCGATCAGGGCTGGCCATCGGGCTGGATTACTGCCCATTACCACCGGTCATGTTGGGGGTACTCGATGCCGGTACCAGATCGGTATTATTTCCGGCAGGCACCACCTGCTCGGATGCGGGGACATAGGGGTTATATTTAATTTTGACGGGTGTGATGAAGATGTCCACACGGCGGTTGAGCGGGTTACCCCGATGGTGGGGGGCGTTGGCCGCGATGGGGTGTGTTTTCCCCCATCCCGCCACCTGCATGCGTCGATCGATAACGCCGTAATGCTTAAGGACGTACATCACCGAGATAGCGCGGTTGGTGGAAAGATACCAGTTGGTCGGATTCATGACCGAGGCATTATTGCGTCGGATCGGGACATCATCGGTGTTGCCGACGATTCTGATCTCATTATCCGAAATGCCGGGCATATTGAGTATTCTGGCGAAATCTTTGAGAGCCTCGCGAGCCTGCGGACGCACCTGCGTCGAACCCAGTGCAAAGAGCAGATCGCTCTTGAACCGGAGGAGCCCCAATTTTTTATTGAATTCCAGGAGATTCGGATATTCGTCGGCAAGCTGCGATAGTGCGTTGTTGACCGCCTGCGGCAATTTCGGAGCCTGTCCGGCCAAGGCCAGCAGCTTGTTGTACTTGGCCTGCAGTTTAGCCAGTCGGGCTTCGAGGGCGTTGCGTTCCTTCCGCAGGGCGGCCACGCCGCCGTGCTGAGCGCCAAGAAGCTGATTATCTTGGGCAATCTGCGCTTCGATGCTGCTCATTTCGTGGCGTAACTTCGCCAGCTGCGCCTGGGCCGCCGCCAGTTGGGCCTGGCTTTGATCGTAGGCCGTCTGCAGTCGCTGATATTGATCTTCTGATACGCAACCACCGAGCCCGAGCATCAGCCCGGTGAGGGTGGCTGCAACTACTGTTCTGGCAACAATTTTTTTCATTGATCGTTCCATGGTATTGAATCTCCTGAAACAAACGGCGGGCGACGCGCACGATATTTCGTCCCACCGCCCTGTAGGCAGTTTGAGCGAATTTTGCCTTAATGTAAAGGGCTCATCATGTGCTGCTGAATATCCGCCTCCGTGCCGGTTTCCCATTGAGCCGCCGGGCCATCATCCGTGATGGCCTCAAAAGCGAAGTTTATCGAGCCGATGCCCGACCGCCAAAATAACCCGCGATCGCCACCAAAGCTGTAACCAGAACCAGTATCCCCACCAACATGATGAGGTTTCGCCCCAGCGTATGAACAAAGGACGGGACGAATCCCGCGAGGCTCGCCGCTACCGTTATGAATGCCAGAAGCATGGCAAGAATCGAAGCAAATGCGAACCCTCCGAACAGTCCGGCCGATGGATCGGGCATTTCGATGGCCGGCATGTAGGACGACGCTACGGGTACTGGTGTAGCTTCCGTCATGGGGGGGGCGACGTTCATCCCGGTTTCCCCCGACTTACTCCCGGCGGCGGTTTGATCAAAAATTCCTGAGGCCGATCCAACGCCCGACTGGCTTCCGCCGGCGCCGCCATCCCCAGGATATATTTCTTCCAGCAACTCCGCACCGAGACTTGTATTGTCACTTTCCCGGGTGAGATCCAATAGTCCGGAACCGCTGCCTACAGAGTCAAGCCCGGATGGCGAAATGGATTCATCGAGTGCAGAAGATATCTGGGTCTGCGCACTGGAATCCACCGGTTTGATCTCGCTGGATTCGAAAACCTTGATCGGAGTTGATTTATCGCCGGCCTTGGTGCCTTGCGAGGCGGTACCGTCAGTTGATTTCCCTGAGGCTGAAAAACCGGTGCCCGACTTGCTGCTCATTTTTGAGTCGCCCGCGGATACCCCGGGGGCCGCTGAATCCGCCAACGATATGGGGCCGCCAGATGCACCAGGGGCCAGATCAATGGGGCCGGTATCCAAATTTCCCGCACCGCTGCCTCCTTTGAGTTCTGCAGCAAGTCTGTCCACCTGATCCACTTTGAAGATGATGCGCTGGCCGTCGCGAAATTCACGCAACCGTTTCTGATCAATCAGTTCTTTGAGGCGGTCGGCATCAACGCCCAATTTTTCCGTTGTTTCATCGGATGTGTAGAACATTTTCGCCACGGTCAACTCCTATATCCAAATGCGGCCACACTGATGTTGGGCCTTGGGCGCTTATGGCGCCATACCGATTGACTTTGCCCGGGCTCGAGCCATGAAAACTCAACGCCCTGAATACATTCTAAACGCAAGGGTGGGCTCTTGTCACGTCCCAATCTCCAATTTTTCGCCAATCACCGCCGCTATATCCGCACGGACTTGGATTACAACCTGCACTTTAATGTTTTCCACCGCCGAGCAATTTTTTGACCTGCACCGGCGTCGGGGCTGAATTATTGAAATCTTTTAACCGCAGGTCGTAGCGATAATCGCGAGCCGCGATCAATCGTAATCGCGAAACCGACCCCAGTACTCGGTAAATCGCCATGGTGTGGTGCGCCGGGTCAAGAAGCACGAATCCGTACATCCCCTGACCCATCTGCACAGGAAAAGCTTCAATTCCATTCCCGGCGGGGCGGCTTGACATCAGCTCGACCCCACGTCCCCATGCCGACTGGCCGGGCCAAGCACTTTGGCGTCCGATCATATCCACCACCGCGTTGGATAGAAGTCCAATGCCCAGAAGGGCGATTGCCAGGCTTAACCATTTGTTTGATTTTGTCGGCATGTGGTGTTGTCCCGTTTAAGTCGCATCCACCCGCGCTAACTATGCGGATGATGCCCGTCTACCGCCCGGATTGCAAGAGGCGCCGATAACGCGCCAACGCCATAAGGGGAAAATAAAGTCGATAAAGGTGATATTTAAGATAAAACACCCGCGGGAAACCGGTTCCCGTGAACCATGGCTCGTCCCAGTCGCCCTGTGGATTTTGATTTTCCATCAGCCAGCGGACGGCCGCTTTCACATGTGGATCGTGCGGCCCGACCGCCGCCATGAGCCCCATGGCGCCCCAGGCCGTTTGCGATGGAGTGCTCGGCCCGCGTCCTTTGAGTTCCGGGTTGTCGTAGGTCTGACACGACTCTCCCCAACTCCCGTCCGGTTTGTGACACGACCGCAGCCAGTCCGCCGCCTTGCGGATGAATCTTTGGTCCATCGGTTCGCCGACCGCCCGCAAACCGGTGAGCACCTGCCACGTGCCATAGATGTAATTGACGCCCCATCGCCCGAACCAGCACCCCTCCGGCTCCTGCGTTTCCTGCAAAAACCTTATCGCTTTGCGTACTGCCGGGTGGTCGCTCTTGAACCCATTGTGCCCCAGACACTCCAGTACCCGGCCGGCAATGTCGGGGCAGGATGGGTCTTGAATTGCGTTATGGTCGGCAAAGGGGACATGTTCCAAAATTGGTCGGTTCCGCGTCCGGTCAAATGCCGCCCAACCGCCGTCATCATTCTGCATGGCCAGGAGCCAGTTAATGCCCCGGCGGACGGCCTGTTCCGCAATCGGGCCCCCAAGACGCTTCAGGGCCATCGTGACCATCGCGGTATCATCAACGTCCGGATAGTGAGGATTGTTAAATTCAAAAAACCAACCCGAAGGTTCGACCCCCGGACAGTTTTTGGCCCAATCGCTTGCCGTACGGCATTCCTTTTCCAGCAGCCACCGTGTGGTCGATTGCGCGATGACATGCTCGTGGGTCAATCCCGCCTCGGCAAGTGCGTGCATGGCGATCCCGGTATCCCATACCGGCGACCAGCATGGCTGAATGCGGATCGTATCGCCTTCCTCAATAAATAAATCCTTAAGATCCTTCTGGGCTTTGACGACAACCGGATGATCGTCCGCATAGCCGAGTATCCGAAGCACGATGAGGATATAAACCATCGGCGGGAAGATCGCGCCCAATCCGTCGCATCCTTCCATATGCTCCAGCAGCCATTTTTCAGCCTCTCGTATGGCCAGAGGACGCAGCGGCGTTACGGCGGTTTTTTCATACCGCTTCAGCGACAGATCCAGCAGCAGAAACATTTCGCGCCAGCTGCGCGGCAGACCTTTGAGTTTGCCTGCGGCCATCCGCGCCCGGGATTCATCATTGAACAGTTCGCTGATGCCCAGTTCCGCCGGCAGCGTTCGCACCGGCCGATAAGCGCTGACAATCGCCAGCGGCAGAATCATGGTGCGGCTCCACGCTGAGACGGCGTAGAGATTGAAATAAATCCATTTCGGAATCAGGATAATTTCGGGTGGAATGCTCGGGCATGCCGCGTAGCTGACCTGCCCCAGCGCCGCGAAGAAAAATTTGGTAAAGCTGTTGCAATTCTCCGCACCGCCGAGTCGGCGCACCACATCCCGTGCGGCGCGCATGTGCGGCGCATCGGGAGAATCGCCCACCAGCTTCAGTGCGAAATAGCCTTTGGCGGTCCCGGCCAGATCGCTGTTTCCACCCGGAAACATGCTCCAGCCGCCGTCCGGAAGTTGGATGGAGCGGAGATAATTGGCGATCAGCTCAAGGCAGGGATCATTCTCCTGTCCGAGAATGAACTTCATTAATATGTATTCCGACTCGAGTATGCTGTCGCCCTGCAACTCCCCAACCCAGTACCCCTGATGATTATGCTTGGATAACAGAATGCGAGTTGCAAGATCGATGCTTTCTTCCAGCTTCGATTCGGTTTCGGTTGTTGCCGTGCCGTTCAAGGGGCCGCCGGCTTCATGCGGATTATCAATGCGCTCGTGATTCTCTTTTGGAGATGACGTTACAGGGGCTGTCCGAGTCACTGTTTGTACGCCTCTTTTCCCATTCGTGAAGCTTCGCCCTTCGTTGCAGAAACCATCTTGGTCCAAGACCGAAACCACACTCGCCATCAATCCCCGACGGACACCGGCTATTTATCCAATCCCATCGGAATTATTTACAAAAAGCTAGCCGAATTTTCATCCTGCGGCAAGCCAGCCGTGGCCGAGAACCAAAACCGCCCCGCAAATTTCCATCCCAGAAAAAATAAAAGACTTAATCCATCTTTCCAGGTATAATGCTGTTGTAAAGATTTAGATGCCCGTCGGGTGTCTCTCCAAAGTCCCTCCCGTTGTTGGAGCTTTCTCATGAGTTTACTGCGTAGCCTGCATCGGGAAGAACTGCCTGCACCTCCATTTTATCAAGGCGACTATGACCTCAGCTAAAATCAAGCATTTCCGCAACCGCGAACTTCGAGATGGAGAAGTTGTTGCCTTCGATTGGTTTTATTTCTCGGTCTTCGTGCTCCTGCACATCGGTGCCGTTCTGGCCTTTGTACCGGTCTTCATTCATCTCTCATCATTTATCGTCTTTTTTATTCTGGCGTGGATCACCGGCGGGCTCGGCGTTACGCTTGGATACCATCGGCTCCTGACGCATCGTAGCTTTGCCACCTATAAGCCCGTTGAATATCTTCTGGCCATCTTTGCCTGCCTCTCGTGGCAGGGCGGGCCGATCCAATGGGTCGGCACTCACCGTCAACACCATACCGAATCGGATGACATCAAAGACCCACATTCGCCGAGAGAAGGATTTACCTGGTCTCATCTCCTCTGGATCGTCCATCGTGCCCGCAGCGATTTTGATCCCCGCGATCTGACCAAGGACATTCAGCGCGATCCGGTCCTCTGCTTCATCGACCGCTTCTGGTATATGCCGCAGTTCTTTCTCGCGGCGGCCCTGTTTGCCGGTGGATGGTTATGGCTGGGCAACTGGATGGGGGGGGTATCCTGGGTGCTTTGGGGTGGATGCCTCCGAGTGGTTCTGCTATATCACGCGACGTGGTTCGTCAATTCCGCGGCTCACACCTGGGGCTACCGAAACTTTCAGACCTCGGACGACTCCCGCAACAACTGGTGGGTGGCCCTCGTATCCTTCGGTGAGGGGTGGCACAACAATCATCACGCCCAGCAGAGATCCGCCGCGCATGGCATGCGGTGGTTTGAATTTGACATCACCTATCTCACCATCCGTCTCATGCGCATGATGGGACTGGCCTGGAAAGTGGTTGAGCCGAACCGCCCCGGTCATCCGGCGGCTAGGCCGTCATTGCCGGTGAATCAAAATAGCGAATCTCCCGGTCAACCTTGAGCAGGCCGAGTTCTCGGGCGTATTGATAAAATAGTACAAGACCCCGGCGCCGATCTGCCGTAATTTCATATTTCAGATACTCGGTGAAATAGCGTTCGGCCAGACTCACCGGCCAACCGCTCGCGGCGGCATAACGCGCGGCGAGTTCGTGCGTCATCGTAAGGCCTCGGCGTCGGGCATCCGCAAGCACCTGAGCCAATGTCTCATCCACCGCGTCCGCCCGCATCATCCACATCGCAAATATAAACGGCAGACCCGTAAGCTGTTTCCATTGCTCCCCCAGATCCAGTTGAACCGGGTATTGCCATTGATTGGGCGCTGCATTGACCACCTTGTCGCCGATCAGCAGCAGGGCGTCATTCTCATCACGCGGTACCGACCGTCCCGCCGCCATCGGAATCACCTCAGGTTCAACTCCGTAGAGTTTGCGTAGAATGACCTGCGACAGTATCAGGCTGGTGTGACTGTCGGTATCGGCATGGAGTTTGCGGATTTGCTTCGGTTCGGCCGCCGAATATATGCGCACCGTGAGTGTCGGGCCATCACAGCATATCCCGCCGGCAGGTACCAAGATCAGTTCACAATCGCTGGTTTGATAGTCGACCACTGGCGCAAGGGCGGCAGCGACCGTCCGTCTCTCCAGCACGGCCAGTAGACCCGAAGGCACCGCAAAATGTACGCGGCAGTCGCTCCGCTGCACGATGGGTTCGATGAGCGGCTTGGAATTCAGATACGATACGCAACCTATTTGCCAACATCCATCCGCACTTCCCTGCATCGGAATCTCCTTCATGACGAACTATTCTATGACGTTGCGTGATGCAAATCTTGAGAACAGGCCTGATGGTAGAGAAGTGGGGCGTGTATGGTTTTAGCCGCCCAACAACCATAACCAGCCGGCCATGACAGCCATCAGGGGCAGCAGAATGGGAATGGAGTAGCGAAACAGGTAGCCGCCAAAACTCGGAGGCTCAATTCCCTGCCGCCGAGCGATCATTTCCACCAGCAGATTCGGGCCGTTGCCAATCCACGTCATGGCTCCAAACATAACGGCACCCATGGCAATGCCCAGCAGATAGGGATTACTGTCGGGGCGGGCGGCAAGCGCAGTAACCCGCTTGGATGGCATCACCAGCGGTCGGCTTGGGTGTTGCACGCGCTCGCTGGCCGCGACCTTCAACTGCAAACCGGCGATATAAGTGGGCGTGTTGTCCAGCACGCTTGAGGTGGCTCCGACGGCGAGAAAATATTCTGCCGGTGTGGAGATGATTCGCCGGGCGGTTGAGGGCAGATGGCTGATCATCGCCAGCACCGGAGTCATGGTGATGAACAGGCCCAAAAACAGCGATGCCATCTCGCGCAGCGGGCCGTAACCGATGGCAGGCAGCGCTTGAGAATCATGGATGCCCGGTTCTTTTGGGCCGGTGCGCCGACACAATATAGCCACACCGACCGCAACGGCCGTGAGGATGCCCACTCGCACAGGAGCTGGAAGAAATAGTGCGGCGATGCAAAACGCAAGGGGTACGAGGAGCCAGAGATTTTCAATTTCCACCATGGCCGGGCCGGGCGGCGGTGGCGGCACGTCGATATCGCCGATATTCCGTCGCTGCAGCCAATAAAATATCGACAACAGAAAAGCCAAGGAGACGCACCACATCGGCCACGCGTGCAGCAGCATCCACCAGAAGGGCACACCATAAAGATAACCCGCCATGAGAGGCGGATCACCCAGCGGGGTGAGCAATCCCCCGATGTTGGCTGCGACGGCGACAAAGAAAAAGATGTGCATGGGTGAGAGATGCCGACGATTCATATTCAGGAAGGGGCCGATCAGCAGCATCGTGGCGCCGCAGGTACCGATGATATTGGCCACAGCGGCGGCGGTCAGCAGCAGGAGGATATTATTGGCCGGTGTCGGCCTGCAGCGCAAGGTGATACGCAGATTGCTGCAGACGCAGTAGAAAGCCGCAATCACCGCCATGAACTGTACATAGGCGCTGATATTTTCTGCGATTGGGCTCAGGGTATGAAGCCGCATTCCGTAGGCCGCTATGACTAGTAATGCCAGTCCCGCGGATACGGGAAAACCGATCCACTGCCAGACGCGCGGCCATTTCCACGGAAACCAGGCAATGGCGGCAAGAAGGGTGATAAATGGTGCACACCACAACCATGTCGGCGGGCGGATGCTTTGCTCCGATGGTACCGCTGCGAGGATGCGGATCGCCAGAAAGGCAAGCACGCCGCCTCCGATGGCGATGAGAAGTGCGGCTATCATGCGTCGCCCGCCATGGAGGCCTGTATTTGGGTCTGCCGATCTGCAATAGAGGCGTATTAAGGTGGCAGAGGCTGCTCGAGGCTTATCCATAGCCGGCTATCATGTCCTCTTTCAGTCGGATGGCAAGTTCGGTCAGCGGTTTTTTCGGCGGTTGATGATTCGGTTGAATAGTTCCACCGGCAGACCGGGATCGCCCGCAGCGGCTTGGAGTGCCTCCGCGACAGCGGCCAGATGACGGTCCCGGGCCCAACTGATGC
>DAHWIP010000209.1:0-4277 GCA_027344975.1 Phycisphaerae bacterium | reverse complement strand
AATCTTTCGTCTTCCCCATGCCGGGGCGGTGAATGATTTCAGCCCTACGGCTGTGGTACCACCTGCAGCGATACCACCCTGAGCCCATCGATATGTACCCTGCAGAGAGGCTTGGATTGGGCCTCCGTCGTAACGAACTCAGCCGCTCCGCCCCGGATTGCGGCGGCCAGATGAAGTGCGTCCATTGCAGAAAGCCCGTGGCTCTCCGCGATCCGAATTGCCTCATCCGTGAGTTGCCGATCCCCACTTTCGACCAGTTCGAAGCTGCCGAGAGCCGCTTGCATGAATTCCACCTCGTCGTGCCTTTTGTAATAACTCGGCTTGGGTAATAGTTCGAGGTGGAGGAAAAGACTGCAAAGGCCGTGCCTATTCCCATCGGTAAGCGCCATGAACGAGCGGCGTCCGATCGTGTCGTTATTTCGAAAGGCGTTAATATAGACGCATGTATCGAAGTAAGTACGGGTGGTCGTCATCAACTCCCTTGGTAGTCGCCGCGCCGGGCGCGCACCTCGGCCTCGACTTCCTCCTGCGTAAGAAACGTCATCCCGTTCTCGATGGCCCGCCTGCGAATCTCCATGAGTTTGCGCCCGAGCGGTGTCGTCGGCTCAAATTCCCAAGCCTGTGCTGCCCTGCCATTCGCATCGCGGGTTGTTGCCGCACCGCTTAAATGCAACATGTCATCAACAGAGAGGGCTGTGTACCCCGCGCCGCCGAACGTTGGCGTCACGCTGGCGAACGCGGTGGGTGGGGTGGCGCGGGCAGCGCGTTCGCTTATCGCCGAGGCAAGGTCGTCAAATCCAAGGCGTCCCTCGACCACGAAGTCGAGGGACTGTTCCCCCGTCATTTGGCTGCCGAGGTATTCATATTCGAGGCAGCTTGCCTCCTGTAATGTGGGCCCTACCATGGTTCAATCTCCATATTCCGGGTCAAGCGACTCGATCATCTCCGGCCGCAACAAGCTGAAGAATATCCGATGGGATTCGGCTTTCGCGCGATCGAGAAGATTTACGTGCTGCGCCCACGGCAATTCCCCATCGTTCACCGAGAATGCGGTCTGCACATTCGTGAGCAATCCGTCCTCACGGCCGACCCCTTTTTTGTCCAGTCTGACCGGAAACATCAACTCAATGGCTCCGGTAAAACATCCGGAAACCGTTCCCATGCGAAGATGCAGTCCGGCACCAGAGGGCCGCTGCCCACCCACCGAGACATCCAAGACTAATTTATCCAAAACTTCCGTTCCGCCGGCGAAGAAATCCGTATACCTGAGCGTGCACTGCAGTGGATGATCCACCAGCTTTGACGCGGCAAGCCACGAGGCGAGCTCCAGAATGCGACGCCTGAATTCGGTCCATCCGGGATAAGGTGCTGCCGAACTCAGGGCAACCATCCGGTCGCCGACGAATGCTGTGTAGACGCCAAAGCGAAGGGCGTGGGTAGCGATATTTTGAAATGCAGGCTGGGCATTCCGTACGTCCGCCGGGACGCCGCTCGCCGGAAGCTGGGATAACTGGATATTCGGAAATTCTGTGCGGTATTTCTCGTATAAAATTCCCGGTAAGACGCTCCCCACGACGGTGTCGCCGCTAAAGCGCAAGGCCCACTGTGCCTCTACCAAGGGCTCCTCACGGAGCTTTTTCGGCAACCTTCCTGCACTCACCGTGTTCATTTTCAGGCTCTCCTGAGACCCCGACGCTGCCGCAAAGGATTCACGAAGGGCATCTGCCCTCCTGCTGGTCAAACCCCAACCGGACGGCAGTGAGCTATTCGGGCGCGCCTGCAGGTGCGACACATTTTGCGCACTGCACGTTAATCGCATGTTCTATCATCCCATCTTCCGCTGCAAGCGCCAACCCATAGCCATTGCTTTAGCGGCCTAACTCGATATATGCCGGGTTCGCCCTCATCGCGCCCAATCGCCCGGCTGCATAAAAAATGTGCATATCCCCATTCCCCTGCTCACATGATGCTTTTTAAGGCGGCACCGATTTCGCGCAAAAAAGGCCGATAACGCGCCGCCCAAGTCAAAGTTGCCTATTTATTATGGAGTTGCGCACTCCGGCATCAAACCCGGACGAACCCAATATAAGTGTGGCACACCGATTGCAATTTACTCCTGCCGACCCGACGGGTGCGTATCCCTCGGCTTGGCATTGAAGAGGTTGCGGATCGTGCGATCGCAGAGAACCAGATTCAGTTCGGCTCATAGAGCGGGTGACCATTCGCAAAGTGTGTCACCCCTTCCTTATGGGGGCAGCGACCGAATCGTCTTTCTTCGATCACTCCCGCTGAGCAGCCTCCATGCCCTGTTGGTGGTGGCATGCACCATGGCCTTCTTTGTTTCGCTGGCCGGTGGGCATAGTGATGAAGGTACCTTTGGCAAGCGGAGCATCACCGGCCCGCTATCAATGGTACGGCCCGCTGGCGGGATCCATGTCGCTGCCACCATAACCCCACAAGCCCCGCCCGATTCGGGCGCAACCTTTCAGAGTACCATTTTGCAGGTGGCGGCAGCGGAGTCGCATGCGGAGAATCACACATCACTTGCATGCCGCAGTGGGGTGAGAGTCGATGCTGTTGTCGGTCGCGATCCGAATCGTTTGACCATCGCGGGGGAGATTGAAATCAATCGTTGTCTGGTCTTATTGCCCGGCCCATCGGCCCGGCATCTGACGCGCTTCACATCAGGGTCTGCGCAGGTTCCGCCTGCCAATTTTCCCCGACTTTGCTGATTTTTTATTGAATATTCGTCCGGTCGTGGTCAGCGGCATGCAACCCGCACGCACTGACTTGGAATTATGCGGCTTTCCGGCCGCAGGGTGTTGCTGAAGGAGGTGATGGTTGTCCAAAGTGACATGAATAGAAGATTCCTATGGAGAGGCCCGTGCGCTAGCGGGAAATTAAAGTTCGTCCTTGTTTTGTCGTGATCGATTTTATTTCGGAGGATTGCTCATGCGTCCAACCAAATGGTTTACCCACAGAAAAATGAAATGGATGGCGTACATCGGCCTGATGCTGATGTTCACCATGCTGGCGGCCCCGCTGTTGGCCCAGACCGTGGCGCCCACGCCGCCAGCTTCAACTCCTTCGGCTGCACCTGCTGCAACCGCAGCTCCCGCGGCCGCTGGTGCGGCAACCGCAGCCGCTGCAGCCGCAACACCCGCGGCCAGTGCGCCGGCGACAACCGCTCCCAATTGGGCCACACCCGCGTGGCTTTCGCACGGCGACACGGCGTGGCAGCTAACGGCCGCCACGATCGTCGGCATGCAAAGTATCCCCGGCCTGGCTATTCTTTACGGCGGCGTGGTGAAGAAAAAATGGGCCATCAACTCGGCCTTTATGGTCTTTTACGCCTTTTCCGCCGTGCTGATCGTCTGGCTGCTCTGGGCTTACAACATGGGCTTCGGTCCGCAATGGTTTCCATTCATCGGGCATCCAGGTCCCACAGCCAGCATGTCAGATGAGCTTGTACAGGCGAGCATACCTGCGGCCAGTGCAACCGCAGGCTTTCCGATGTCGGCGATGGTTTACTTCCAGTTTGTATTCGCCGCCATCACCGTCATCCTATTTGCCGGCTCACTCTTCGGCCGCATGAGTTTTCTCGCATGGGTTATCTTCGTGCCGCTGTGGATGACCTTCTCCTACACCATCGGTGCTTTCAGCCTGTGGGGTGGTGGCTTCCTCGGACAAATGGGAGTCATCGATTATTCAGGTGGATATGTCATTCACTTGGCGGCTGGTGTTACCGGATTTACTGCGGCGGCCATCATCGGCCCGCGACTGCCGCAGGACCGGGAAAATTTCCGTGCCAACAACATCCTGATGGTGCTCGCCGGTGCGGGTCTGGTGTGGCTTGGTTGGAACGGCTTTAACGGTGGCGACCCATATTCCGCCAACGCGGACGCCGGAGCTGCCGTGCTTAACACCAACGTTGCCACGGCCATGGCCCTGCTCGTTTGGATGTTCCTGGACTATGTCAAATACGGCAAGCCGTCCGTTCTCGGTGCCGTCAATGGCATGGTGACCGGTCTGGTGGGCATCACCCCCGGCGCCGGTGTGGTGAATGGCTACGGCGCACTTGCCGTCGGCGTAGTGTGCGCGACTGTGCCGTGGTTTACCATGAACATTTTGGGCAAGAAACTCGCCATCTTCAAGAAGGTGGACGACTGCCTGGGTGTCGTGCATACGCACGGATTTGCCGGCCTCTTCGGCGGCATTATGACGGGTATCTTCGCCACGAAGATCGGCTGCGCCGCATTCGGCCTGACCAATCCGGG
>DAHWIP010000208.1:0-4330 GCA_027344975.1 Phycisphaerae bacterium | reverse complement strand
CGAGGAAATTTGTATTATCTCTATGGTCTTGAACGTGTTGGTTTAGCCAGCGGTTTGCGCTATATGGGCGGACATAATTGGTACCGCATGGGCGCACGGGTCATTCTGAAAACGCAATCCAAACCCGGCGAGTGGGACGCAGGTGTAGTCGGTGCTGCGAACCATGTTATCCCCACTGCCTACGCTCTGCTGTTTCTCTCCCGCGGACTTAATCCAGTGATCTTCAATAAACTTTCCTATCCAGGATACTGGAATCTGCGCCCTCACGATGACCAGAACATCACCACATGGATCGGCAACACGCTGGAGGAAAACCTGAATTGGGGGGTAGCGGATATTCATTCCAATCCGCATCACTGGCTGAACGCTCCCATCCTGCTGATTACCGGCGACAGGGCCGTCACATTCAACTCTCGGCAGATCGCCCGGCTTCGCCGGTACGTCCAGGATGGAGGCATGATTTTTTCAGTAACCGAAAATGACAGCCGGGATTTTAATGATTCGATGCACAAAATCGCCGCCGAGGTATTCCCCGGTCGCCCGATGGCGGCGGTGCCGTCTTCGTCATCCCTTTATCAAATACAGTACGAGATCAGCAGCCGGCAATTTCCCCTGCAGGGCGTGCGTGATTCCGTGCGGTGGCTCTGGATTCAGTGTCCGGTGGATTTAAGCGCGGCCTGGCAGACGATGGCAACGGTTACCGAAGCGCGCTGTTTTGAGCTTGCGGAAAATATTGATCTCTATGCGACCGGAGAAAAAAAGCCCATCACCCATCTGTACTTCGACCATCCATGGAGGAAAACAAAGCCCGGTTACGAACTTCAGGCGGCCTTCATTCGTATCGGGGAGCCGGGCGAAACGCGAGAGCCGCCCGATGCGGTGCCGATCAAATCCCTGTGTCGCTTTGCTCTGCACCACGGTGTGAAAATCAAATACAGCCTGGCGCGGTATGCTGATTTGTCGGTTCCAGCGCGAACACCCGTCAGCTATATCATGGCATCTGCGGGGGGCAAACTGTCCGCAGCAACTCGCCGCGCCATCGCCCATTACATTCGCGGCGGCGGCTGCGTGATTCTTGAGGATACGCGAGGCTCAACGTTGGAATATCGGCAACTGCGTCGAATGCTTGCGCGAGAATTTCCATCCCATCCGCTTCAGCGACTCGATCTATCCATCCTCCGGACAGCGGCGGCTCCCGCAGTGCCGATCAGACATCTGAGATACACCAGTTTTTGGACACGTTATCACGGACCTTCAGAGCAGGCGCCGGTCTATGTCATGCGACTGGATCACAGAATTGCGGCGATCATCACAACGGTTAATCTTTCAGAACAGTGGACCGGCCAGAATTACTGGAAAATCAATGGATTGGCGGCATCGTCTGCCCGCAGGACAGCGCTGGATCTGCTCATACTTGCCGCTCGGCAAAAACGGGGAGGGCTCAAGATACTCCGCTCCGCGACGCCCTTGGCGTTGGTACACAAGGTCGCCCGCCCCAAGCCGGTAGTTGCGCCTGCACCAGTTCCCACACCGACGATACCTCTGCCTCCGACGATCGAACTGCATTGAGCCTTCCGATCAGGGCAAAACTGCCCGCTCAGTGCCGACAACGTGTCCTGTGATGAGGAACCTACATCGGTGAAACCTACGCGACATCCGCCATTTCGGGGATGTGCATCCAGGCGGAGAGCTGTTCAGGCGTGTTGCGCTGGACAAACTGCCGGAAGGTTTCGTCTTCATCAATACGGTGGGCCTTGTACTGCTCCACAATCTGGACGATCGGCTTGTGGACAAATTCGGCGGGTACTTTTTTCATGGCCGCTTTGGCGAATCCGGCGCTGGAGCCGAGCCCGCCGCCGAGCATGACCTGAAAAGCCTCGGTGCCGCGCTGTCCGCGGAAATTGCACACCACGCCCATCAGGCCGATATCGGCGATCTGATACTGCGAGCAGCTGTTGGGGCAGCCGGTAACGCTGACCATAATGGGGGAATCGATCTGCACATGCTCTTCAAGATGCTTGAGAATCCGGCCGGCACGCTCCTTGGTTTCCACAATGGCCAGATTGCAGAATTGGGTGCCCGTACAGGAAAGCAAATTGGTACGCCACAGCGGCGCCGCCGGCGGCAGACCGATGTCTTCGAGTTCCCGTGCCAATTCAGCGGTGCGGGCCGTGGGAATATTAATAAAAAGGAGATTCTGCTTGTTGGAGAGACCGAACCGCGCCTGCGGGCCGGCGTATTTATCGGCCAGTCGGGCGGCGTGAGCCATCTGATCGGCAGTGATTCGCCCACGCTCCACCGGCACGCCGACATAAGAGAGGCCGGGTTGCTTCTGCGGCCCAATACCCATGTGATCCGTATGCGGGGCGTATTCCGGCGCTGCGATATTATCGTCATGTTCGAGCTTGAAGCCGATATCGGCTTCGAGATAATCGCGGAACTTCTGCCAGCCCCAGTCCGCAACCAGATATTTCATCCGGGCACGGGTGCGCTTTTCGCGGTAGCCGTGATCGCGGAAAATATGCGCGACACCGCGGCACACCGCGGCGACCTGTTCGGGCTTGATGAATACCCGCAACCCCTGCCCAATATAAGGTTGACTTGAAAGCCCTCCGCCGACGGTGATTCCATAACCACGTTCTTCCGTGCCGGTGCGGGGATTGATGCGTTTGACGCCGAAAATGCCGATGTCGTTGATCTGCGGCTGATGACAATGCAGATGGCAGCCGGCCACGGACGACTTGAATTTTCGTGGCAGGTTGCTGAATTCGCGGTCACTATCCAGAAACATCTGATTCACTTCGCGAACCGTAGGACCGGCGTCGATGGTTTCATGCTGAAGGTAGCCGGCCAATGGGCACCCGACGACATTTCGAGGCGTATCGCCGCAGGCAAACTTGCTGACCAATCCGACCTTTTCGAGCCGGGGCAGGATGTCGGCAAGGGCTTCAATGGTGAGCCAGTGAAGTTGGAAACATTGTCGAGTGGTAATATCGGCAAATCCTCCGCCGTATTGCCGGCTGATGGCGGCGACTTCGGCCATCTGCACGGCATTAACAAAGCCATTCGGCACGCGGATACGAAGCATGAAATGGCACAGATTGGGAAGTTGCTGATACACGCCAAACCATCGCAGGCGAACGAAATCATCTTCGGGAATCTGGCTGCGGCGCTTGGCACTGGTGATTACGGCGGGATCTGAGGCATTGGGTATCAGCTTCAGATAATTTTCGTAATCTTTCGGTGACAGGAGCGTCTCGAGCGGTTCGGTTATTTCTGCCGCTGCATAGCGGAAGATATCATTCCACACTTCAAGACCGTCCTTGGCTTTTTTGATCGCCTCCACTTTGTTGAGCTTAGGCCCGTCGGTGGATGCGGGGGGCGGGACGGCAACGGATGACTGAGTCATAAGATACACCTCAAAAATCTCGAATGCCTATTAAAACACTCGACATTCAAAATGTCAAATGAATAAGGATTTTATTCACGATATTCGTATTTAGGTACAAAATACATATCATTTTGGTATGTATTAAAAACGAAGTTGCTCTCAGCGCGATGGCGGAGAAATCAGGCCTTTCCGACTGCATGACATCATTTCAAGATCAGTGCGATTCGGGGGGCAGAAACCGCCCCCAAACCAAAACATGGGGGGCCAGATGCGAAGAGTCACGCGTTTTTGCGATACCATTCGATTGTCTGGGCCAAGCCGTCTTCAAGGTTTATACGGGCCTTGAAACCGAAGAGTTTTTCGGCTTTCGTGGTGTCGAGACAACGGCGGGGCTGCCCATCCGGTTTGGATGGATCCCAGCGGATTTCCCCTTTGAAACCCGCCAGCTTGGCGATCAGATTCGTTAAATCGCGGATGGTGATCTCACGGCCAGCGCCGAGGTTGACCGGGTCCGGAGCGTTGTAATGAAGCGTGGCGTCTACGATGCCGCGGGCACAATCTTCCACGTGCAGAAACTCACGTGATGCCGAGCCCGTACCCCAAGCCTCTATGGCGTCCAGTCCTTTCCGCTGCGCTTCAACGAACTTGCGGATGAGCGCGGGGATTACATGCGAAGACTGCAGATCAAAATTGTCGCCGGGACCATAAAGATTCACCGGCAGGAGATAAATTCCATTAAGTCCATACTGCATGCGATAGGCCTGAAGCATGACCAGCAGGGCTTTTTTTGCCACGCCATAGGGGGCGTTGGTTTCTTCGGGGTAACCGTTCCAGAGTTCCTCTTCCTTAAAGGGGACCGGCGTGAATTTAGGGTAGGCGCAGATGGTGCCGATCTGGACGAATTTTTTCACGCCCGTGACACGTGAAGCTTCAATCAGA
>DAHWIP010000207.1:0-4348 GCA_027344975.1 Phycisphaerae bacterium | reverse complement strand
AGATCAATTCCACTTCCATGCGCGGCGTGCCAGGAATAATCCGCCACGCATTCTTCAGATAGGCTTCCAGTGAAAAATCCTTGGATCGTTTGAAGGAATGCGACATTCGCGTCGCTCGGCTGAAGCGGTTGACTTTCAACGTGCGGAAATCCTCCCGATCCCGACGATATCCGATCACAAACCACGCATGAGAGGCGAATATTAATTCATAAGGATCAAATCTGAATTCCTGGCTGCGCTGCGGGCGCCGACTGTGCGCCGGTTCATATTCGCAGAGCATCGATTTCTGATGCAGAATGCAATCCAGGATCTCCATGAAATGGCTCTGACATCCATCCAAATCAGTGATCGGCTCATTTTTGATATTCACATGGCGTTTTCTCGCCGCCGCGAGGCTCTTTAGCGATGCGGGAAGCCGGCTGAGCAGTTTTTCACGCAAACGATCGGCAACGTCGTCCAGCGGCAGCCAATTTTCGCGCTGCGCGTTTTCCAGAATAATCTCAAGGAGCAGAATATCACGATCCGTAAATTCGGCTGTTTTGGTTTCTTCAGCTTGGAGCCGCAGACCGATCTGCGAATGGCTTCGGTCGATGCTAAATCCGCCCCGTTCCAGTGTCTCCAGATCGCGGAAGATGGTGCGGACGGAGGTTTTGAAGTCCCGTGCCAGCGACCGGGGCGTGCACGTCTGCCCCTGAAGAAGACGGGCCAAAATCTGCAGCACCCGCGCTGTCTTGAGCATTCCAGCCATGATCTCTCCGGCCATATACCCATCCCGGCACCCGCGGTTCTCCACGAGGTGCGCGTTGTCCGGCAAATGGCCCTTTGCCGGACCTCAGGCTTCAGCCGACGGAGACTCTCGATCCGGTGATCTACCGCGCCCGTCGGAAAAGAGGACGCGCGTGCCCGCAAGACGATCATGCAACGCCCGCCGATTCTGACGATCGAAAATAATGAACAGCCAATCAATCAGAAGCCACGCTATGACTAAGAGCTCGCCTGACAGGATTCCCAGGGGTCCCATCCATGCAATCAGGGCGATAAAGAGTACGCATCCAAACCACATGACCAATTCTCGAAATATGCTTTGTAAAAAGGTGATCTTGCCTCCATCGGCGCGGACCACTTTCTCCTTTCCGGCGAATTTGCCGATGGTTGACCCGAAAAAATAGTGCATCAAACCGTAATACAACACATTCAGGGCGAATCCGATGATCGCACCCCACAACTGCAGCACGAAGATGGCCTGCTGAATCTGCATGGCTGACGCATGAGTTTCTCGCAGGCGCATACCGATAGCAAATCCGATCGCGAATGTGATAATGAAAGAGACAATATAGAGCATGAAATTATCAAGTATAACGCACCCAAATCGTCGCCACGGTCCCGGCAGCAGCTTTTTATGAAGTTCCACACCTTCGCCGGACTTTATCCGCTCGATGAGAATTTGTTTGCCCCGCTCACTCACCAGTTTGCCTTGAAATCGCACCAGTGCGCTGCGCGGCAATACCTCACCGGTGACCTCGCAGGCCGAGAACGCGGATTCTTCTGGTTGATCCGTTCCCATCACGATGATCTCCCCAACAAATATACATTTGACCGGACAAGCCTAACCTTTCGTGCCCGCAGGGTCAACAATCGCGCCGACAACGATTTTAATCGCACCGGGGAGCACCACGCAGATGGCGCCTTCGTTCACGCGACGTCGGGGGCCATCTCGGGTGCCCATTGCTTCCATAATCAATGGGTGGCATCCTGCTCATCTAAATTTGACATTTGAGATCGAACGTTTAGCATAAACCCGCTGTAAGATCAAAAAGGAGTGCAGAATGAATCGGCGCAAGTTCATGAAGGTAACGGCGACTACAGTGGCTGCGGCTGCGACGAGTTCGTTGCCCAAAACAGCTTCGGCCGCTTCCGCAGACGAAACGTATGAATCCAAACGACGTAAACTTATTGCGGAAATAAGCAAACAAGTGCCTGAAGGTTTCATGGACACCACACGCACGTTTGAAGAGTTCTGCGATGCGCCGCAGGATGACCGGATTTTCTACGCCCTTACCGACAGCAAAATCGTTCCCGAGCGACTGAATTCAAGGCACTGGCGGCCGACGGGATGGGGCAATCCTCCTGCTCTTCCGATTCCGGGAGGCTCTCATGACGGCGTGCCGATGGTTTCACCGTTTCCAGACCTTTATGGCGACGGCCCCTTCGAGCCGACTTGGGAATCCCTGCAGAATTATGAATGCCCCGAATGGTATCGCGACGCCAAGTTCGGTATCTGGAATCATTGGTCGCCCCAGTGCGTGCCGGAGGATGGAGATTGGTACGCCCGGAATATGTACATAGAAAATTGCAGTCAATATGAGTTCGAGCTTGCCCATTACGGTCCACAATGCCGTTTCGGCTACAAAGACCTCTGTGCTCAGTGGACGCTGCTGAACTGGGAACCTGAACACCGCATGGCGGAATATAAAGCTGCCGGTGCCAAATATTTTCTGGCTCTGGCCAATCATCATGACGGCTTTGACACCTGGCATTCCAAGCATCATCAGTGGAACGCACACAACATCGGCCCGCACCGTGATGTCATCGGTACCTGGGCTCAGCAGGCGCGGAAGATGGGACTCAAGTTCGGCGTCACCATCCACCAAGCCCGAAATTGGTGGTGGTTTCAAACCGCTCACAACGCCGATAGGCTCGGGCCGTACGTCGGGCGCCCTTACGACGGGTGTCTGACGCAGGCCGATGGTCGGCATGCCTGGTGGGCTGGTTTCAACCCACAGCAGCTTTATAACGCCAAGCATCCGCACAACGCCCTGCCTGATGTATCCTACGCCAAAAATTTTTACGACCGTACTCGCAATCTGATTGATCTGCACAACCCGGACATCCTCTACTTCGACAATCCACTTTTTCCCCTCGGTTGGGCGGGGATGAACATCGGGGCCTATTTCTATAACAACAGCATGAAACTTAACGGCGGTAGAGTTGAAGGCGTGGTCAATATCAAGAATGTGCCGCCGAATCTCGCTAAAACCGTCGTGGCGGATATCGAACGCGGCTTGGCGGGACAGATATTGCCCCATCCCTGGCAATCGGAAACCTGTATCGGAGATTGGCATTATCTGCGTGCACTTTTCAACCAGCCCGGCAAATACGGCGGATACCTGCATCCTCGCGAAGTGATTCACTGGATGATTGACGCCGTGAGTAAAAACGGAAATTTTGTTCTCAACATTCCGGGTAAGCCGGACGGAACCATCGACCGTAAGGAAAAACTGATCCTCTCCGAATTGGCGCAGTGGTTCAAACTCAATGGGGACGCCATCTATGCCACGCGGCCGTGGGTGGTCTACGGCGAGGGACCGACGGTTGTAAAGGCCGGCTCTTTTGCCGGGAGAAGCGTCGACAGGCTGGGTGTCAAGGATATTCGCTTTACCCGCAACAAGGCAAATACCGTGGTCAATGCGCTGGTGCTGGGTGTTCCGACTCAGCCGATATTGATCAAATCGTTGGGCCTCGCCCCGGGTGTGCATGCCACCAAGCATGCGCTGAAGGTGACACACGTGCGCCTCTACGGTTATGACAAACCGATCAAGTGGAAGCAGACGGCGACCGGCCTGCAAATTGTGCCGCCGCGCGATATACCCCAGCATCACTTTGCCGTTGCGTTTGCCATTTCGGTGTCATAAAACGCCACCCGATGTCGGGTGAAGCATTTAAGCATCCGGAAGTGATTTTGATGCAGGCGCGGGTACGCCGGATCATCCATCCGATTGCGTCCTTCAACGGCCGTGGCGATGGTTCGCCTGCGATTGGAGGAAGAATATGAAAAAGTTGACTCCGGTAGAGCCGTCTCAACCGGTGAGACTTCACGATTATGATCCCGGCGATCATTGCGGCCTCTCAGATAAAGACCGAACCGTGGAAAAAACCGACGCTATCGCACGGGAGATCGGCGACCTGCAGCAGCAGCTTTTTACCGATTCCACGCAGGCCCTCTTGATCGTACTGCAAGGCATGGATACGGCTGGTAAAGACGGTACCATCCGGCGGGTTTTTGACCACGTCAATCCTGCGGGAATGGTGGTGAGCAGTTTCAAAACACCCAGTACCGAGGAAAAATCACACGACTTTCTCTGGCGCATCCACAAGCGGGTCCCGGCCTTCGGGCAGATTGGTATTTTCAATCGATCTCATTATGAAGATGTACTCGTGGTGCGTGTGCATGCCGACACATTGCTCCCGCTGCACCTGCGATCCGACAGGGGCCTTTTCAAGGCGCGATTTGACATGATCAATGCATTTGAGACCCTGCTGACCCAGTCAAGAACCAGAGTGGTGAAAT
>DAHWIP010000206.1:0-4360 GCA_027344975.1 Phycisphaerae bacterium | reverse complement strand
GTTTCATGAAATGGGATGGACAATGTGCGATATTTTCCCTTGCGTCCGGACGCTACATATTCTCATCGGTTCTTGACGGATCATGATCCAATGCCGTACGGCAGGAATGTCGTTCAAGCGGGGCCGGATAAATCTATCCCCATTCATCCGCTTCAGAGGCATATCGGATAAAGGCCGGATAAAGCCTTCAGGGCGGCGGAGCATCCGCTGGGACAGACCGGTTCCCGCTGCGTTTTATTACGCGTTTCCGGCAGCAGAAACGTTGCCGCCAGGAAGTAGATCACCGTGCAACCGGCGAACGCAAAAAATACCGTGGCATACCCATATTTTCCCACCACGGGGAGAAATACCGCCGAAATAAAAGCTGAGATGCTCTGATTGATCAGCAGTGCGATACTCATCCCATTGGACCGGATGCGTGTCGGCATTAATTCTGAAAGCGCCAGCCAGACGCAGATGCCCGGGCCAGCCGCGAAAAAAGCAATGAATCCCAGCAAAGTCAGCGTTGTAAGCTCGCCGTTGAGAACGCTCGGCACAGGGGTAAGCCAGGCATGATCGATCTTCAGCGGGGCTTTGCGGGCGGCCTCAAGATTGGCAAATGGATTATTGAAAAATGCAATGACATTGTTGGCCGGCACGCACATCGACCGTGAAATGCTGATGGGTGTGGCGACTGAATGGTCTGACCGGGCGGCAACCGTGGCAGCCGTGAAATCTCCATACGAATAAATAATGGTCAGGGTGGTGGGGTGTTTGAGCGCTGCCGGGTTTCGAACGCCGGTCGTCCGCAGCAGTTTCGACGCCACGCTGGAATTGAACGGAAGTTGGAGAGACTGATGGTGAATCATCGTGGTAAGCGCGGCGGCACAGTCGCGACGGTGCCGCTCCGCATGTTGAAACAGCAGTCCGGTGCCGATCAGAGAGGCGATAATCCCTGCCGTACCGATGGATAGGAGTCGTTTTCGACCGATTCGGTCCACCAGAAGCACACCGATAATCGTCATGAGAAAATTAACGGAAGTAAACAGCAGGTATCCCCAATGAGCCTGAACATCATTAAGTCCGGCCTGAATGAGAATGGTAGCGTTGTATCCGATGACGGAATTGACCCCGGTGGTTTGGGTACATCCCAGAATAAGGCACGCCAGGAGAAACGGGAGTACATATCGGCGCTGCATCAGAGATTCCCGTCGCCGGGATGTTTCGGCTTTTGCAAGATTCCGTGTATTTTCCATTTCCCTCATCTCCAGCTCGGTCTGTTCCGGCGAACGCGAGCGGAGCAGCGATCCTCGGGCGGCATCATGTTTTCCGCGGCGAAAAAGCCACCTGGGCGACTCCGCCACAAACAAACTTCCCCCAATGAACAGGATGCCGGGTAGAAGCGAGGTCCAGAAAATGCTTCGCCATGCCCAATCTTTAAAGGCAAATAATTCGCGCGGATCATGCAGTTTGGCCACGGCCGCAACGCGATAACTGAAGTACATCGCGATGCCGGCGGATGTCACAAACCCCAGTGTCAGCAGCCATTGAAAGGTGGCTGTACCGCGACCTCTTTTCTCCGGAGTCAGGCATTCTGCCAGATACAGCGGTACCACCACGCCGATGAGTCCGGCACTGACGCCCTGAAGCAAGCGCCCCAAAAGCAGGGGGGTATACCCATGAGACATGGCAATGATGGGAATGCTGATCACAAACAGAATTCCCGCAATCATCATCAGAAGTTTTCGACCCAGGAAGTCTGCCAGTGCGCCGGCGAAGAGGGTGGAAACGGCCCCTCCCAGTAGTACAGCTGCGACCACAATCGAAAGCTGATTGGCCGTAAGACCGGAGGTTGCCTGAAGGTACGGAAGTGCCCCTGCAATGATCCCCACATCGACGCCGTAAAGCAGGCCCCCCAATCCCGCCACCAGCAGTAATATCCGGTTATAGCGCCGCACGGCGGAATGATCTGGCATCGGATCGGGCGTTTTCATCAGCACCTTTCAAGTCAGTACAAAAATATCATCTCGGCGATCCGTTCTCCCCACCCCAAATTCATCATTCTCCCCGCTTTCCGCTGGCAGATGGGCCGCTGCACGGAGGCGCGGAGAGAACCGTGCAGAAAGCGGCCATGCCTCTCTCATACCTTTCCATCAACAGGTTCGCCGCCATCAACAATCGTCAATCGTCGGCAATCACCCATTGAACAAATCCCTCGAGTGCTTCATATTCCGCCAGACCCAGGCGGTTAAAAATATCGGCGGTACCGCGGTTACGCTCCTCGGCACGCTGCCAGAATTCCCTCTGATCTGCACCGGGGAACATCGCCCGATCCTTCTGACTTTGATGTTTGAAGATGGCGTCTCGCTTGCGCGAGAGTTCTCCGGGGCTAAGCGGAATTGCCATTTCGATGGATTCCGGCCCCCATTCCTGCCAGGCGCCGCGGTAGAGCCACACTTCAGGTCGCGGTTCTGGCGGGCGGGGTTTCCATTGCTGCAGCGCCCGGAACACAGCCTCCAGGCACATTCGGTGGGTACCGTGCGGATCGGACAAATCGCCGGCGGCATATACCTGATGGGGCGAAAGAGTCTCCAGCAATTTCAGGACGATCTGCACGTCAGCATCGCTGATCGGGTCTTTCCTAATCACGCCGGTTTCATAAAACGGCAGGTCCAGAAAGTGCGTGCGTTCCGGCCCAATTCCGCATGCCCGTGCCGCCGCCCTTGCCTCGCAGCGGCGGATGAACGTCTTGATCTTGCGCAGGGGTGCGGAATCCGGATCGCCAGGGTGTTTGCGATCCACAAATTCCTCCAATTGCCGCTCCAGTTTTTCCGCCGAAGCAATCTCCAGGCCGAAACCGCGGTTAAATTCGCGAACAAAATCAGCGTAGCGCAGAGCATCCGCGTCGAAGACCGCTATGTTGCCGCTGGTCTGGTAGGCAATATGGACTTCGTGGCCTTGATCCACCAGCCGGATGATCGTGCCGCCCATGCTGATCACGTCGTCATCCGGATGGGGGCTGAAGACAAGAATTCGCTTCGGAAATATCTCATCCCCCGGACGGCGAATATCTCCGGGGCGATGCAGAGAGATCGGTTTCCCCGCCGGCCAGCCGGTAATCTTCCCCACCAGTTCGCGGAATACCCGCAGATTGATGTCGTAGGCCGGGCCGTGGCTGGCCAATAAATCCTGCAACCCATGTTCCCCAAAGTCCTCATCCGTGAGCTTGAGTATCGCCTTCCTGAGCCTCAGCGCAAGCCAGATGACCGCACGCTTTATCATCTCCGTATTCCAATCTACCGGTCCCAGTAACCACGGGCTTTTCTCGCGTGTGAGTTCCGCTGCCGCGGCGCTATCCAGCACAAACTGCACGGCAGGGTGTTTCTGCAGATAACTCGCCGGTATATTGGCCGAAATCGGGCCTTCCACCGCCTGCGCTACCGTCGCGGCTTTGTTCTCTCCGAAAGCCATGAGTATCACGCGGCGTGCTTCCAGAATCGTCCCCACGCCCATCGTAATCGCTCGCCGGGGCACGTGCTGCTGGCCATAAAAATCACTGGCCGCGTCGAGCCGGGTTACACGGTCCAATGCGATCAGACGAGTGCGGCTGTCCGCCGGTGATCCGGGTTCATTAAACCCGATGTGGCCTGTGCGTCCGATACCCAATAATTGCAAATCCAGCCCGCCCGCATCGCGAATCTGTTGTTCGTACCGGCGGCAGTATTCACCGACCTGCTCGGACGGACATTGCCCGTCGGGGATATGCACATTTTCAGGCTTGATATCAATATGCGAGAAAAGATTCTCATGCATAAAACGGTGGTAGCTTTGCGCAGCATCAGGGGTGATTCCGTAATATTCATCAAGATTGAAGCTGATCACATGGCGAAAACTCAACCCCTTCTCCCGATGGAGCCGCACAAGTTCGCGATACACCCCCAGAGGCGTTGAACCAGTAGCCAGCCCCAATACACAAGGCACTCCGGCCTTGCCACGCTCTGAAACCAATCGGCCGATTTCTTGGGCCACGGCCCGGCTCGCCTCGCCGGCCTCGGCAAAGACCGTAATCGGAACACGCTCCGGCGGTTGTACCTTGGTCGATAGTTTCTGCAGAATCTGATCGTCCTGCCGATGACTCCGCTGAGCGGAGAAAATATCATTCGCCATCCACGAAACCTCCCCCAGGTTCTGTTGATATTCGGGCTCTCCTGCTCCGAGAAACCGACAGCGGAACTCGACAGGCAAGCGGAATATCCTACGCCCTGGTTCCGTGATTGATTAACTACACCCCTTACGGTTGTCAAGCTCCAGCGCCGTACCCGTCTGCTCGGGCGTGCCAATTCTTCCCGGCGGGGGTAAGTTGATATCCTATAGGGTGATG
>DAHWIP010000205.1:0-4361 GCA_027344975.1 Phycisphaerae bacterium | reverse complement strand
CCCCCGGCATCGGGACCTCGGCTCCTGCCTCGACGTTGATCGTTGCTCATTGCTCATTGAGTGCAGCGCCACCGGTAGCGTCGTCCAAGATATGAATTACGATGCCTACGAAAACGCCTTGGGCTTCAATGCAGCAACCGCATTGACCACGTATCTATACAGTTCAATGCCATTCGACGCCGCCTCAGGCAATTACTACGACCACGCCCGATTCTACGATTCCGGCACCGGCGAATTCACTCAATCGGATTATGGCTACGCAGGTTCGCTTGCCAATCCGATGACTGATCTGCCCTACGCCTTCGCTGGCGGTGATCCAATCAACATGCTGGATTTGAGCGGGCATGATTTCAGTATCGCGGATGTCGCGGTCAGCTTTGCCATCAACAGCTTACTGACGGCGGGATTCGATGTTGTTGGCAATGAGGCTTTCGGCGAAAACAAGAGCCTTGAGACAATCATCGCCGAGTCGACGGTCGGCGGACTCCTCGGTGTGATCGGCGGCCCGATGATCGCGGGCAAATTCGCGGACAGCGTCGTGCCGGAGCTTGTGAAGTTCCTGCCTGATGTGGGCCGGATGGAAAAGTATGTGCAATTCGCCGCAAGAGCGTTTTCGCTTGGGGTATTCCGGGCAGTCTATAACACTACGGCCTTGTATATTGTTTATTTCTTCGAGCATCCAGATCATCCTCTAACCTTCGATCAAACCAAGGGGCTATTCCTCGCAAGCCTTATTACAACAGGGCCGTTGGGGGCTTTGGAGAATAGCGAGTTAGGTCCGGATATTCAGGCGGCTTTGGCGAAAATTGGGGCGAACCCAACCGGTGCACTCGGGGCGATTGAGACTATCGGGTTGGCGGTACCCCGAATGCTGGCAAACGTAAATATAAGCGGCATTGCGGGCGATGCAATTCTGGCGTTCGCAGACGAATTCGTGAAGTTCTTCAGCGAGCAAAGTGGCATCGGACATTGATTTCGACTGGATACACATAGATGACCGAGAAGCATTCGACGAGAATGATCTACGTGACTGTTGGCTTCTTCTTCATTGGTTGGAACATTGCGTTTATTTCCCTGATTCTGCAGAAGCCAAAACCGGCGTTCGGCGACAGGGCGTCGCTCACAATAATTCTTGTGATTATTGATGTGATTGCACTGATGCGGGTCTGGGCCATGTGGTATCACGCCCGGCGCACCGCATCGTCGACCACTTTGCAAAATCCGGCGGAGCCATTACCGAATCCAGATGAAGGTGCGGTTAAAGATCGTGGCGATCCCACACTTAAGTCCGCCTTTTTTTTATTTGCATTTTGCTCAGTTAGTGCGGCTTTGATCGGGGATTGTATTATCACATTTGCTAATCCCCATGACCATACATTTCCAACTGGTTTTAAATGGGCCATGATCCCTCCAGCAGCAATATTTTTTCTCTTTGCTTTGGTACTGCTGTTTTTCATCGGGCGGTACATCGTGCGAACGCTATGGAAAAGATGGAAGGCTAAATGGTAGCATCGGTTGAAATAATCTTGAATCGAAAATCGTTCGGCGCGACATCTCGTCGTGGTCTTGGAGACCTTTATATCTTTGCGGTTCAAAATTGCGTGGCGGCAAGATCTGTGGAATCTGGGCAATCTGTGGATCAACGTCCGTCGCTCTACTGCTCGCCTGCTCGACTTTCTCCTCTCTCGGCGGCAGCCGCTGCCAACAGTGCCACTTATGAGTATGACGACGCCGGCAATCCCGATAACAATCTGACATCATTGGAAATCGGGACAGGCCTCCTTGAAGTCACCACCCTAACCGGGAGTGATTCGCCAGTAACAACCTACTTCCTTGTGGACACACAGACACAGACAGGCTACGCCCAGGTGGTGGAGCAGAGCACCACGCCGGGCACGCCGACGGTCAGTTATGTCTGGGGCCTGAATCTGATCGCCCAGAATAACGCCGCCGGAACACCAAATGCCGGCACCTATTATTTCGTCGTCGATGGCCATGGCAGTACCGTGGCATTGATTAATGCCAGTGGTAATGTTGTGCAGACGTTCCATTACGACGGTTTTGGTAATGCCCTTGGCTTTACGCCGAGCACAGCCATTACGCAGTATCTGTACACGCAGCAGTATTATGATTTGGCGAGCAGCACGTATTACGACTGGGGGCGGAATTATGACCCGGCGACCGGCATGTTCGACCAGGCCGACTATGGATACAGCGGTTCGCTGGCCGATCCCATGAGCTATCTGCCGTACGCGTTCACCGGCGGTGATCCGGTGAACATGCTGGATCTCAATGGGCATGATTTCAGTCTGACTGACACGATAGCCAGCCTCGCCATCAACAGCGTGCTCACTAGCGCTATCAGCGAGGCTGCCACACCGTTCCTCGGATACGTTGCGGCGGCACTGATTCCGTCATTCTTGACTACAGCTTTGCTGACAGCAGGATCGCCGGATGCCATAGAATTTGGTGTTAATGCTGTTGGGATGATTAATTTCGCGGGTGTCGGGTTAGGCGGCACAGGTGGTGGTGAACTAGTTATTTCGCCCCATAATGGAAACGCCGCACTTTATGCTTTTGCTGGTGGAGCGCTCACATTCGGTTCTATTGGGAGGTTTTCGGCAGGAGGTGCGGTATCTGCGGGACTTGTTTGGAACTCTTCGACATCTGCAGACTATACAGGCTCATTCAGGACCATAAGCGTGCCATTCTTAGCACTTTCGGCTGGTTTGCGGACTGCTTTCGCTCGCCAATTGGCACAAGATTTCGTGGCACCAAAACTCTTTGAACTGCCGGGGATCACTGAGCCTGGTTTCATCAGCTATTCGATTTACAACGCTAATTACGCCCGCGAAGCGGCGATAATGGCCACTAAAATTGCCAACGGCCTATCAACCAGCGTGAACCTATTTTACTCACCATCGAGAATCCATTCCTTTGGGATTTCTTTCGGGCTCGGGCTACAAACTGGCGGTCCCTCCGGAAATTCAGTTTCATTTGCTTTCACAGATTATTGGCAACTGCTGCCCAATAATATGAGTCTGTCATTTGCATAGGAGAATGGCCCAATGGCATTTCGCAAAATTCTTGCCTGTCCCGCAGGTGCAGCTCTATTGTTGGTAATATGTGTGGTAACATTTGGGGCAGAAATAGCGTTCCATGCATATATGGGATCGCGCCTGCCCGGCGCAGAGTGGCTGTTCAGCATCTACAACTATAGAGAAATTCCAAGTGGAAAATCTATTACGGATTTTTTTGATGTAGTTGTTCCTTCCGCAGTCCTTGCCATAGCAATAGGCAAGTTGGGTGCTCGATGGCGATTCTTAATTTTTCTGATGGTTATTGTTGCAGTCGAAAGCCTAAATATTTTTCTACTGAAGTTCTATTACATGTTTCTTCCGAAGAGCATTCTTTGGTGGTTGCCTGATGATAGTAAAGGCATGTCCGAATTTTATGCTTGGCTCTGTCCGATTCCGCTTGCCTTTGTCCTCGGCGCGTTCGTGATGCGGGCAGCCTTGCGCTCCAGAGACGCGGCCCTGCATGCGGTAGAGGGAATTCAGGAGCGACTGTCTGATCCGTTGCTTCCTTCTGACCTTCGGCATGGATGGACCGATAAAAAGAAAGCGCAAGCCATCTGCTTGATCGCGGAACTGCGAGCGGCAACTGTTGACCGTTTCGGCGAACTACGACCTGAACATAGCCGTCGGGTGCAACGGTGGCTCGCTGTCGCCGGTATTAGTGGGGGCTATCTGGCCGGGGTACTGGAAAGGGTCGCTACAGGTACTCGTGGCCCACTGCCATGGAGTCGCCAGTGTAAGTCCGTCGACGTTGTGAACCGAGACGTCACCGCAGTCACTGAGCGGCTATCGGATCCACTTTTGCCATCGGATATTCGACATGGATGGACTCAATTGCAAAAGGATCAGATAACGGCATTTTTTATATCATTAAACCACTACTGTCCGGTTAAAGATGATAGCAATCTTGGTTTCGTGCTTATATTATACGGGTTTTGCGCTTATGTGAGGTGGTACACGATTTGATTTTCACCGGCTGATTCGCGCAACTTTGCGGACAATTTGTGCTTGACTTTATCGCAAGGAGTTGTTCATGAATCAGGGGCGAACGGTATTTGCTGAACTCGTGGAACTTCTTCCACGCAAGGCTTTTGACTTGGCGGTGCGGCGTTATAACGGCAATCGACGTGTCCGAGCGTTATCTTGCATGGATCAGTTGCTATGCATGATCTTCGCCCAACTCACGACGCGTTCGAGTCTCCGCGAGACCGTCACCTGCCTCCAGGCGATGGGAGCGCGGCGTTACCATTGCGG
The DNA here is from genome assembly GCA_027344975.1 of Phycisphaerae bacterium. Classification (GTDB taxonomy): domain Bacteria; phylum Planctomycetota; class Phycisphaerae; order WQYP01; family WQYP01; genus JAJZGD01. Next base: position 30 of record DAHWIP010000205.1, on the reverse strand, counting down.
TATCCGCGGGATCATAGCCCGAAGCACTTT
>DAHWIP010000204.1:0-4368 GCA_027344975.1 Phycisphaerae bacterium | reverse complement strand
TGATGGAGCGGAAGCTGGACCGGTTCACGCCCTCGCCGTACTTCGCCTGGGCCGTCCACGTCGACGGCATGCGTGAGCGTCACGACGCCTCGGTGTGCCGGGACGGCGTGTTCGACCGCGCCGTCGCCGCCATCCGGCTGGCCAAGCAAAGTATTGATGTCTTGATGGATCGAGCCCCGGCAGGCCTGGAATCCCGCCTGCAGGAGGCGATCCGCCGCGTGCCCGGTGTCAGCGAAGTGCCCCGTGTACGGGCGCGGCAATCCGGTTCGCAGCGTTTTGTCGATGCCACCATCGTGGTACCTGCGGATATCACGCTGGAGGAAAGCCATCGCATCGCCACCAGTGTGGACCTCGCCGCCGATGCGGTGGATGAAAGCATTGATGTGATGGTGCATGTGGAACCGGGGCCCCGTTTTGACGACCCCTCATCCATCGTCCGTTCACTGGCGGAGGGGCTGAAAGTCTCCATCCATGCGATCAACATCCAAAATATCTATGGCCGGCTTTACCTGAGCTTTCATGTGGACGTTCCGGCCAATTGGTCAGTTGCCGACGCCCATGCCAAAGTGAGCGAACTCGAATCGCGCATCAAAGCCCGCCTGCCGAACATCGCCGAGATTCACTCCCACATCGAACCGGCCGGGAAATAGCCGCACAGCCCCAGAACCGCCGATTACACCCAATTTGGCCTAAAGTTATCGGCACCGGGCGTCCGATATCGCTATCGTGGAATTTCGTTGCCCTCGCCCAGCCACCTTTTCTGGTGGGGCCATGGGTGGCGGGCTTGTTAATTCGAAGGGTAAATGGATGCTGCAGCGTCTGCGTGGAGGCCGCGATTCTTTGCCCCCATTGGTCTCGCTGTCGAAATCATGAAAGGGATTCGGAATGGCTGAACAGACTGTCGGAGGGATAGGCATGAAGCACGCCGGCAGGTGGAACACGACTGCGAGGCGCAGTCGCCGAATTTTGGTGGCCGCAGCGATAATGGCCGCGTCGGGCGCCGCGCTGGCGTCCACGACAATTCCCCCCCTGATCGATGTTAATTTTTACGACACCTCTACAAGCTCGCTCGACGCGAACCAGGCGTCCGGCGCGGCGGTCATCGGCACGAGCACCGACCAGTGGAACCAGATCGGTGCACCCGGTGAACTGTCGAATGAGGCGTCGGCAACGAACAGCATTTCATCCAGTGGTATATCGCTGACCACCTCGACCGGGGCCGCGTCCGGCGTCTCCCTCGGCTACAGCAGCCAACTGTCCGCTTATTCAGTTACCCAAGGCTCCCTCGATCCGGGACTCATGGACCAATACTTTGCCGCCAAAGGATCAAACAGCACAAACATTACCCTCAGCGGCCTTCAGGCGAATACCGTCTACGACCTTTACGTATACACGGCGTCTTTTGACGCTTCAAATAACAGCCGAGCGACCGTGGTGACGGCCAACGGGGCCAGTGCCGACGCCACCGGCAACGCCGCCAGCAGCTTCGTTCAGGGCGACAATTATGTCCTCCTCACCCCCATGAGCAGTTCTTCCGGTGTGATAACCATTGCGCAAACCTTGCAGCCCGGCTCGAGCGAGGGCGATCTGAACGGACTTCAGATACAGTCCGCTGTTGACACGTTTACGCAGAACAACCACAACAGCGACAGCACCGGCACGAATTTCTGGTCTAACGCCGGCAACTGGAACACCGGCGTTCCGGCTGGAAGCACAAGCGTGGCGGTGATTCCGGCCGCCAACTCCAGCGGGGCCTACAATGCAGACCTCAATGGTACCTCGCAGACGGTCATCGGGGTTAATCTTGGTGCCGGAAGCGACATTTATAATTCCGGCTCGAGTGCTGAGACGCTCACCATTTCCCCCGGCTCCAGCGGGTACAATTCCGACATCGCCGGTAACATCGGTAGCACCACGGGGACATTGCCGGGTGCGAGCGGTGACTCCGGCGGAAGTGGCGGTGGTGCCGTACAGCTCGTCATCCTCGGTGGAAACAATACCGTCTCCGGCCTGCTTTTCGGCAACCTCAGCCTCGTCGTCGACGGCGGTACAACCACGTTATCAGACACCACAAATAACTACACCGGCGGCACAACCCTCGATTCCGGCACTCTGGCAATCAATTCCGCCAGTGCCATCGGCAGCGGCGCCGTCAGTTTCAACGGCGGAACCCTCCAAACCACTGCGTCAATATCATCCCTGACTAACATATTTACGATAGGCGGCGGCGGTGGAACGATCGATGCCGACGGCAACTCCGTCACGCTCAATAACATCATCTCAGGCAGCGGCTCGCTGACCATTGAAAGTTCGGCCACGGGTGGAGTCGTCACCTTGGGCGGCGCTAACGCCTACGCCGGTGGGACCATTGTCGAATCGGGTACCACGCTCGCCATTTCCGCAGATGACAACCTTGGCACCGCCAGCGCCAATTTGGATCTCTTCAACCACTCCACGCTGTCGGTCAACGGTTCCTTCAGTATGAGCCGTCAAATAAATCTCACCCCAGGGGCTGACGAAAAAATTGACGTCGCCTCAGGCAACACGCTCACCGACAATGGCATCATCTCGGGGCTGTTCTTGGCGGGCCCCGCGTCTATCACCAACGGCCCCGTGATCACGGCCGGACCGGCATCAGCCGAGACGCTGGAAATTTCCGGCCCCGGCACGCTCGTCCTCAACGGCGCTAACACCTACACCGGCGGCACAACGATCGACTCCGGCTCGACGGCCATCGCCGGCAACGACAGCGCCTTCGGTTCCGGGTCCATCACCAACGCCGGCACTTTGGCCACCAGCAATTACATATTCGACGGCCCGACACCCGTCGTGATCAATGCCTCCAGCCTTACCCTGACGTCAACATCCAATCTGGATTTAGCCATTTTTGGCACGCCGGCGTCGGGCAATTATGATTATGTCTCGCTCGGCAGCGGATCGGCATCTCTGGCCGGTAAACTCAATATCCGCTTCATCAATTACGTCCCATCCAATAATCAGACGTATACCGTGGTGAAAACCACTGGCAGTGTCAGCGGCAGCTTCGCCTCCGTCGCATCTAATCTGAGCGATGTATCCTTCACTCAGAGTGAGCTTGCCGGCACGGGGTATCAAATTTTGATCCAATCCTCCGGGTTGCCACAAGTTTTCGCCACCACCGCCCTCAGCGGCAATCAGGCCCAGGTCGCCAACTACTTCAACAATCTTTCTAATCAGGGGAAGATTCCGCAGAGCGTCATCAATCCGATTACCGCGATGAGCTTTCTGCCCGCACCCGAACTTGCCGGATATCTGCAGGCGCTCTCGCCGCAGGATTATGCCCAGTTAAGTCAGACGGCCATTGATAATATGATCTTTGAGCAGATTTCCGTGGATGGACAGGTGTATGACGCCTTCCACGGGGGAGGTTTTGATACCTCCGGATTGGCTCTGCTGAAAACCTCGCAGAGTGATCCATTTGCACTGAACCTGGATGCCGCGATGCAGCAGGCCGATCATCAGGCGATGCTGGGACAATCAATGCAGGAATTCGATGCCGGCGGCATGACACCTCCGGTCCATCAGACCCATCTGAGTACCCGCTGGTCCGGCTTTTTAACCGGCCAGATCGCCTTGGATTCCGCACCGCAGGGGGGATACCCCACGCAGCATTTCACCACCGGCAGCGTGATGGCCGGGATCGATTACCGCCTTACCCGCCACCTGCTGGTTGGAGGATTGTTTAACTACTCCTACACCGGCGGCACACTGGATAATCTCGGCAGCCGGGAGGCGGCCAACAGCTATGCCCCGGGCGTTTTCGCCGGTTATAAGCTCGGCGGTTTACAGATCGACGGCCTGACCCAGTACACCTTCAACGACTACAAGATTGACCGCAATATCGTGCTGCCGGGCTATCAGGGCGTTGCCACCGGCGAGCCGACCAGCAATCAGTATGATGCGGCACTCATGGCAGATTATTACCTGCATCCATGTAAGGGTGTGGACATCGGCCCGTCCGGTGGAATCGGTTACACGCACATGAATATCGGCGGGTTTACCGAAACGGGCAGCCCCTATGCCCTGACGACATCCAAGCAGAGTGTCGATTCGTTCCGCACCCTTCTCGGTTTTCAGGGACACTGGCATTTGAACAAGACGCTTGTGCGTATGCCGCTGGTGGTGAGTTTCAACGCATTCTGGCAGCATGAATACATCGGTCGCCGCGGGGCGTTGGTATCCACGTTCAGCCAGATCGGACCGGGATCATTTTTATACAATGCTCCAAGCCCATCGCGTAATTCTGCGATATTGGGAATCGGCATCGGCGGATACCTGACGAAAAACACATCGCTGTTTGTAAATTACCAGACGCAGATCGGCGACCAT
>DAHWIP010000203.1:0-4401 GCA_027344975.1 Phycisphaerae bacterium | reverse complement strand
GCGGTAGTGGAGCGTGTGCGCGCCGCCCGGCAGACGATTGTTGATCGCTGCGGTGGCGATCGGCATCGCATTTTGGAATGGGCGCGCAGGGTTGAGACCGAAAATCGAACTCGCGTTGTGCGCTACGAGTCGACGGGTGGGAACCGCCACGGAAGCCGATCACAGGCCTGAACGACGCGGTCCTCCGGCCGCGGCTGGGGCCGCTGGAGCACGAGGTCAATTCCATTTGCGGCCATGCGTGAATAGTATTACCTTTACTATGGATATTATCATGGCGCGGGCGGTCGGCATGGGTCCTGCTTGAGGGGCTGGCAGGCTGATTCGGCCCGGCCCGTCAGGAACATATATGACGCAAACGGCTGCAACTTCTTCTGAATTAAGGCTGCTCCCCTGCCCCATTCGCGGGTGCGGCCAATATCTCATCCCCGAGGGGGAGTTGTTCCGCTGCAGCAAACATAAGTTGTCCTACCGTATTCTGGATTTTTCCCCGCCGCCGGACGCAGGCGAAAAGGCCGATGAACTCTCCGACCGCTACGCCCCTTGCACTGAGCACCCGGATCGCCTTGCCACGGAAATCTGCCGCGGTTCCGGCAATTATATCTGCCCGCTGTGCACCGCCATGATTGACGGCGAGCCGTGGAGCTACGCGTATCTGCAGACACCCGCAGGCCAAAAATTATTGAAAGACAAATATATTTCAGTGCTGCCGCGGCCGGATCAAAATATCCGGACGCTGTTTTTTTGCCTGATCCTGTTTCCCCTGACATTCCTGATGCTGATCACATCCATCATCTGGGTGCCCTATCTCGCCACACAGATTGTCAACATCATCCGATTGCGAAGGCGAAGCTGGATGTACCGGGCGCTGATTCCGAGATACCAGGTTGTTGCAATGGTCGTCGGACTTCTGGTCTGGACTGTACTGGGAGTGATGATCTACCGTGTTATATTTTTATCACAGGGGTCAATCCAGTGATCACGATTGAAACGCAACCCCAATCGCCGCCCCGCCTCTGGAGGTTGAGCCCACGTCGCAAGGGTCAGTGGGCCGTTATCGAAAGCGATCATTTAGTGCTTACCACGCCGGATAAAGAAGCCGATCGTATGCACCGCCTGCCGCTGAAAAAAATAACACGTATCTATATCGCCCGGGAAATGCCTGCCTACGGCGCTCTGACCGTGGAGGCGCTGATCTTGCTGGGCGTGTTAACCATGCCACTATGGGGCGCGGGGAACCTGTTCACCCCGTATCACAGCTGGCTGGCGCCCATGATCGCCGCACCGATCGCAATTATTACAGCCTACAATCTCTATCTGAGTCTGCTGCCGAAAACATTGATTTATCTCGTGGCGGCCCCGCAGCCGTGGGGAGTTCGCGTGCGGCTACGAAGGCGAAAACTGGATGAGTTTATCGGCGCCCTCAGCGCCGGAATTGTCAGGTGCCAGTCGCTGGCGCAGGGCGGCATGAAGCATGATCTCACGCCGAGCGGCGGCGAAAATGGAGAGCACGACACTCCCCCTGCGGAAGGGCGCACCGCGTCCGGAAACATCCGGTAGAGTGATCGCCCCGCCGCAGAGCACGGGGATCAGCGGCACTTGCCAACACGCCGCAGCGGGCGTATTTTCCGGGGTAGTCGGTGGATCAGGCCGGCAGGGCCAGCATGGTATTCCGACGAATCGTGAATCGTGGACCGGTTCAGGGAGTGCACGACATGACACAAATCGCTGCTCCGATTTCGGCAGAGCCGACGTCGCCACAGTGTCCCCGCCCCGGCTGTCGCCAAACCCTGCGGAAAGTCGGCGACCGATGGAAGTGTCCCCAGCATCCCAACACGCCATTTGTTGTGGATGAATTTGCCCCGATCCCGCTGCTGGCTCCTCAGGCAGAAACTGCCACCGAAGAACATGCCGTCTGTGCTCATCACCCCGAGCATCGGGCCATCGCCATTTGTGCCGGCACCGGAAATTATATCTGTGCCCTGTGCACCGTTGAGATCGACGGCAAGACCTACAGCGTGCAGTTTCTGGATTCACCGCCCGGCCAATCGGTCGTCGCCCAGCGGTTTACCAGTGTCCTGCCGCGGCCCGATCGCATTGTCTGGCAGATGCTGGCCTGCCTGCTGATTCTGCCGCTCACGGCAGCGATGCTTTTTCTGTTTTTCATCTGGGTTCCGGTTGGGGTGGTGAACTGGTTTCGCGTGTTGCGACTCAGGGGCCGCAGCAATCTGTATCGGCGGATCGTGCGGATGCCGCAGGTGGTGATCATGCTGCTGGGGTTGCTGCTCTGGCTGGTGGCCGGGGTATTTTTGGTTGTCGCGCCGCATTGGCATTTTTATTTTAACGGCTGAGAGACCATTCCATGGCAGATGAACGAATCGACATCCCGGCCGAAGCCCGTCTATGGCTTATTTCCAGCCAATATCCGGCATGCCGGGCTGTGATTGAAAAAGATCATCTGATGCTTCTGACCGGATCGGGCTACCGCGACAACATCCGGCGCGTTCTGTTCAATCGAGTTGAGAGAATCCTCGTGTCCACCGGGCGGCGACTCAACTGGCGCGTGTGGCTGGCATTGGTGCTGATGTGTATCAACTTACTGGTGTTTGTGATCGCCGCGGGAACTACCATCAGCTTTCATCTCAAGATCATCATTGTGCTGCTCGTTGGCTGGCCGATACCGGTATTAGGCTATTGGATAGTAGCTTCAATCCGAAGCCCGATTCGTCAGATGTACATTGTCCGTGCGGGCCGAACCCATCAAATCAGGCTGGCCATTTCGTCCGCCAAATTTTCCACTTTTCACGCGGAGCTATGCCGCCACATACGGGAATATCAATCTCAATTTCCATCCGCCGGGCAGACCGTCGCCGAGAACAGCGCGATGGCTTCGCCGGAGACATCCACGATTGAGGTGCCGGCGGGTGAAGCGGCAGAGGGAGAAACCCCGCCGACGGAAACTCCGCCGCCGACGGAAAATCCGTCGGTGTCATCATCACTTGAGCCGGGGCCGGAAACGCCTCCGGATGCGTCAGTATGATCCGGCGGCGTAGAGTTGATGCATAAAAATGTATTGTTCGACTGCGGGATGCACCAGTCCTGATATGGGCTGGCCGGACGCGATCCGGCGGCGGATGTCGGTGGATGAAATGCCCGGCACATCAACCGCCAGTCGGCCCGCCCGGAGCCGTTCCAAAACTTCCGGCGCCCAGTTCCGCTGCATCTGCTGCCAGACTGCGGAGTCATCGGCCGCATGGGCTGCACCGGCCCGCGGCACCATCAGCACCTGCACCTCCCGTGCAATGTCAGCTCCGCGATACCAGCGATGCAGGGCCGCGAGTTGGTCCATGCCGATAAGCAGGGCCATCCGTCTGCCCGGATTGGCGGCTCGTATCCTCTGGAGCGTGTCGTACGTGTAGACCGCCCGTCCGCTGTTGATTTCATCCTCCCAGATGCTCACGCCCTGCACATCGGCGAGCGCCAGCCGCAGCATGGCAAGCCGGTGATGGGCAGGGGCGCTGGGGCGCTCGGTTTTATGGGGTGATTGATACGCCGGTACGACTACGGCATGCGCCGAGCCGACTGCGGCCATGGCGGCCGTCAGCATGGCGGTATGTCCGAGGTGCACGGGATCAAAGCTGCCGCCGAATATTACCAGCGGGCCCTCGACCGGTGCGGCGGAAGAGGGGGAGGGCGGATTTGATTCAGGCGGCACAGGCATCTAAACTTCCATCACGGTCGGCGCTGCGGGAGTCACCCTGCGGGCGGACGACCTCCTCGGAGCGAAATAGTATGCGTATATACACCAAACAGGGCGACGAAGGCAAAACATCGCTCTTTGACGGTAAGCGGGTGGAAAAGTGCAATTTGCGGCTGGAGACCTACGGCACACTGGACGAACTCAACAGCCATCTCGGTCTGGCCATTGCCCAGTGCCCATTTACGGAACTGACCGATATCTTGCAGCGGCTGCAGCACGAGCTTTTTGATGCGGGGTCGGATCTGGCCACGCCTCTGGAATCTCCCAACAGCGCAAAAATTCGTCGGATCGACGCTGGTGATTATCAGCGGCTTGAGAGGTGGATTGATGAAGTGACGGAAAAATTGCCGCCGCTGAAGAATTTTGTCCTGCCGGGTGGAGGCGTGCTTGCGGCTCAACTGCACGTGTGCCGAACGATCTGCCGGCGGGCGGAGCGGCATCTGGTGGAACTGATGCGGGAGGAGGATGTGGGGCCGGACTTATTAATTTATCTCAACCGCCTCAGTGATCTGCTCTTTACGCTGGCACGCTGGGCCAATTTGCTGGATGGAATTGACGAGGTGTTCTGGGCCAAACGCCCGAAGGCAGATGAGCGATAGCGCGACCGATATCATGGCGCAGAATTTTGAAATCGAGGCTAAGAT
>DAHWIP010000202.1:0-4421 GCA_027344975.1 Phycisphaerae bacterium | reverse complement strand
GGGCATAAATGCCGCTCGGAATCCGTACATCGAGCCACATGTCGGGGCCGTCGGTGAGGCGCGGGTAACGGCCGCCGGCGTCATTCCACTCTCCTTCGACCCGCATTCGGGCGTCGGGGAAATAGAGTGTGGACCGGAGCGTCGAGTTTGGCCACGCCAGATAGCATGCCCAATCCCCCTGATTGAAAAATTGCGGGTATGGGGACTCTTCGCGTACGATCTCGCATCGCCCTTTCCCACCAAAAAACTGTTCCTGGGCGTCGGAAAACTCGGTTGTCCCGCAGCAGAGGCGTGCGAAATTAACGCCGTAGTGCCCCAGCCAGTCCCCTTGGGTGGACCAATCGCAGCCGAGCACGGCGGCAGTCGGCGGAGCCCCGAAGCCTGCTTTCATCGTCTGCATCATCCGCACGAGTTGCGTCGCTGTGGGTGCAGATGCAGGCTTTGGCAAGGGAGCCGGCTTTGGTAAGGCAGCCCGTGGCCGATAGTGTCCGGTAGCGTCATGGATGACCGTAGAAAGCGGGCCAGGCGAACTCTTGAACCAGTACACACCACTGCCATAGGTACCGACCAACGTCCCCCTATGGGGCACCACGGCAATGGCTGAGATAAAATGGCCGTTGAGGGCTTTCAGCGGCGTAAAAACACCCGGCGCCGCGACGGCGGAGGCCCCGGCAGCCGGCGTAAGGATGTCCACTCCCGTCGTGCGATGACCGATCCAAATGGTACCATCGGGCTCAACGCCCAAGGCGGTGACATAATCGGACGACATAAGCGTCTGCGGGGGCGGGGGGCGGGATTTCAGCGGCGGCGGATACATATACTTATCTTTAAGTATATAATTACTACCACGGACATACATCCATCGGCGGCCGTTCTGTGTGCCGATTGCCAGTCCATCATCGGTGCCCACATATACCCGGTACGCATGATCTCCCCCGCCGTTTGGAGAATCTGCCGCCGCGATCACAATCGCGTTGACATACGGACATGGAAGGCCCCGGCCCGATGGGGTCAGCGGAATGTGCAACGGCCCGCCGACATGCCGCCAGCTGTGGTAATGATCGCGCGGCGACCCGATCGAGAGCCCTGCAGATGCAAGCCCGACAAAGACCGTACCATCGGGTGCAAATGCCAGCGAGGAAATAGCATCGGAGGCAAGCCCGTCGGCGGCTGTGTAGTAAATCCATTGCCGCGTTTCGGGTTTATAGCGAGCGATACCGCAATCGGTACCGATCCAGACACTTCCATCGATCGGGGATACGGCAACGGCGAAAATGCGGTTTCCCAGGGGACCGTTGACAGAGCGACGATCCGGCCCGAGCCCCGAAATCGGGCTGTAAAGGCGAGCTCGATTGCCTGAGATCACGCAGATACCGTGCCGCAGAGATCCAAGCCAAATTCTGTTGGCATGATCGACGGCTGAGGCGTATACATTCGCGGGAAGGGGTAGTCCCTTACGTGATACGTTTTTCAGGATGATGGGCACGCGTCCGATTAATCCCGATTGAATGACGCAATGCCACACCCCTCCGCTTTCAGTACCGATCCAGACATTGCCGTCATTGCCGACCGCAATGCTGGTTGTCATCCGCGCGTTGCCTGCCGGCGCAAAATGAAGGAGTTTGATCGGTACGAATCCGGCACTGTGCGGCGGCGGTAGCTGGCGAGCGCTGACTATGCGCGCCGTGCCAATTGTTGCCAGGATTACCAGAATCGCAACGAATCCGCCCGATCTCGCAGCCGGTTGTGGATTGCTCCTTGCGGTTTTCAACCATTGAGAGGATAAAAGCAGAAGGTTTGGCAATTTTGAATTCATGGCATCTCGCAATCTGAGTGACTTTGGTCGTTGCCAAGAAAAAGTTATACACGGAGTTGATGAGACATGGCAATACGGTCGGCAATTTATGCGGAAATGCTTCTCCACACCGGTCGACGCCTCGCCACCAAAAGCCTGGGGCGGGCACTCTTGCGCCTGACGGCTGCCGCCACACTTCTGCCCCTATCACACGTTCACGCCGACACGGCTCAAAAACTCGAAACCTATCTGCATTCCAGGCTGCGTTTCGAGGCATCGATTCCAAATCCACCCGGCCGCGTGAATATGGGCATCGTTCGATCGAAATTGATGGCTGCGGCCGGCTCCATTCGGATGACGCAGTGGTTGGGATACCAACCGTCGGCGGTGAGAACAGAACTGATGAATGCGAAGACCCAACTGGAGCAATCGCGGATCTGGGGTTATTCGTTTTCACCTTCGGTGCGGCAGAGATTGATGGCAGTCCGGGCGATTGGGAATCTGCATGACCCAAAACTGACCGATCCATTACTTGATGCTCTGCTGCTTGACCCATCGGAGCGAGTGCGTCTCTCGGTGATGAAGTGCTTGAGTGTTGTACCGCCAGACAAAACCGGTATTCGAGAGTTATATTGGCTGATGATTGATACGGGATCTCTGACTTCCATGGAATTTTGTCCGGCCTCGCGAGGCTGGGCACCTTACCCACCGGGGCCCCAGATGACATCAATTCTAAATATTGTCGCGCCACAGTACCCGGTACCCCATGGATATCCCCGATATGGGCATCGGTATTACTTTCATCTGATTGACCGCCAAACCGCTGCCGATGTGCTGATGCATCATCTCTCCGCTTTACTACCCCTCGTGTCGGCCCAAATTCAACATGACGATCGACGTCCATTACCCATACCACCGTTTTATCCGATTGTTGATCAACGCTCCGCAGCGCACACGCGAGCGGCATGCCGCCGGGAATTCATTCACCTTCTACGGGCCTGCCCGCATGTCTCAGCCGAGATTATTGTGCGACTCGCTCTGTCGGGCAAAGTCAGCCGCTATCAGCGTTTTAACTGGGAAGGTCAGCGATATTTTTATAATAACCATACCGATGCGATCGCTCTGGCGCTTACCGCGCTGCGTCGGCCGACCGCTTCATTCGGACTGGTGTTTGCAGGGAGCCGTCTTGGGGAGCTCAGGCAATGGGCCGCGATTTCACCTCAAGATCAGCAAAGAGCACGGAATTACCTGGTCCGATGGGCGGGCATTCATCATCTGAAGGCATACTCACCCCATGCTTGCGACCACGAGCAAGTCATTGAACTGAAAAGATATTATTGGGGTCGAATTGAGCCATACCGTCCCATGCTTGATATCGATGCATTGAAACTCGGGCTCATCCGCTTTCTCCTCTGGGCGGATTTGCTTTCGAAGAAACATGCAGCCAATGAAATTCAATGGGGTTGCCGGACGAGCAATATTGAAGATATCAGTGAGTGCTTTCGCCAACAGCCCCATGCGATACAGACCGGTTTGCGGGTCGTGGCGGGTACTACGGGGACACCGGCACGAGAACTCATCGCCCATTTCATCGCATCGGATGATCCAACCGCGCAAAGCTGTGCCATGCATGAAGCTGCCCACCTCCAGCGCCCGATCGGCCGTGCGATTGAATCGGCTCTGTGGCGGGCGGCCGTCACGCCCGTTTCTTCGGGCAGTACAGGATATCCGATCCGAGATGACACCATCGATGCTTTACGCGCCGATTCAGCCAGGGCGGCACGAATATTGATGAACCGCGGGCGTGATTACATGCAACACCTTCTGATGCGTGTATGTCGTCGTTACGCCGACGCACACGTAGGCCTTCTACTGAGGGTTTCGCGGTCGCCGTATCAATATCTGTTTGTCATGAATAATCTCTCGTCGATGTTTGCAACCTCCAACGATGGACACCTGCGAAAATGGATGCTTCGGGCCATCAAGCATGGAGCGGAGGTGCGGCGACAAAATTGGCCGTTATACCGGTACGACTACACCGGGTATCTCGATGCGCGAACATTACTGCTTTACGATCTGTGCAAGATATTAAAACTCAAACCCTCGGATTACGGCTTGCAACAGCTGACATACTTTCCTTTTCCGGGTGCTTTCAGATGGATGTCCAAGAGTCGTGCTACGCAGGATGCTGCATGCAGACGCCTGGCGGCGTTGGCGGAAGATTCAGTCGCGCACGGTCATTAGGGATTCCGCTTCTGAGATAGCCGCCGAAATTTGTCGAGTGTCCGGGCTATTATTATCGAGCTGTTTGATTGCTGATGGGTTTAAGGGCGGTCATTTTACTGACTCTTTCCTCCACCAAACCGAACCCCTGGCGAAATACGTGACAAGATGAGGATTTGAGGCGGTTACGGTCTGGGTATCTCCACTGAGGGCAAGCTCGCATTTCCAGGTCGATCCTTTGTAAACGTCCGGCGAAGCTTTCAATTACCCACAAGTTCGGTGGCGAAATTTCGTGCCACGCGGTAGAAGTGGTGGGTTGCCGCCATGGATGGCGGTGCGTTTGTGCTTACGCGATAAACATCCGACGAGTTGCATCAGGCGGGGATTTTTGGGGCGTGTAGAT
>DAHWIP010000201.1:0-4425 GCA_027344975.1 Phycisphaerae bacterium | reverse complement strand
AAACCGTTGTTAAAGTGATATTGGAGACGGCCGTTCTCAATGAACACCAGATTGCCCTTGGGTGCGAGGCGGCGATCAGTGGCGGTGCGGATTTCGTAAAAACCAGTACCGGCTTCCATCCCGCCGGAGGAGCCACCATCGAGGCGGTTCGCCTGCTGAAAAGGTATGCCGGCCCGCTGAAGGTCAAAGCGTCGGGCGGTATTCGCACAGCCTCCGATGCGATGGCCATGATGGGCGCCGGTGCGGATCGGATCGGATGTTCGGCAAGCCTGGAGATCCTGCGCCAGGCGGACGAGCAGGTGGCGTGAACTCGCGGGGACGCGCGAAAGGCACTCTGAAAAAAAAGAAGGATCGTTACGACATGGCAAAAATATTAGTCACCGGCGCAGCGGGATTTATCGGATCGCGTCTTGCCCTGAAACTTCTCCAGCGCGGCGATGAAGTGGTCGGCATCGACAATCTCAACGACTACTACGATACCAACCTCAAAAGACGCAATCTGGCGGATATTCAATCGCTGCCCGGCTTTACCTTTGCGCAGGTCGATTTCTGCGATGCCGCCGCCGTGCGGAAACTCTTTGATACCCATCGCTTTGATGCGCTTGCCCATATCGGGGCCATGGCATCGGTTCGCTACAGCGTGAAGAACCCGGCACTCTATTCCACCGTCAATGTGCACGGATCGGTGAATCTCTTTGAGGCCGCCCGATCGCAGGGGCCCGTTCACCTGCTGCTGGCGTCTACGGGATCGGTTTACGGCAGTTCAACACCGGTACCGTTTACTGAATCCGCCGCCGCCGATCGTCCGCTGGCCGCCTATCCGGCCAGCAAGCGGGCCATGGAGATATTCAGTCATTCCTATGCTCATGTTTTTTCAATGCCGGTCACAGTGCTGCGATTTTTCAATGTTTACGGCCCCCACGGCCGCCCGGATATGATGCCCTGGCAGTGGACGACGGACATTCTCGCGGGGCGCGAGCTTACCCTTTTTGACGGCGGCAGACTCAAACGCGACTGGACCTACATCGATGACATCCTCGACGGTTTCCTCAGGGCCCTCGACACCCCCGAAGGTTATCGCATCTTCAACCTGGGGTGCGGGAATCCGGTGGAGAACACGGAATTTGTCCGCACGCTGGAACAGATCCTGGGCAAAACCGCCCGGATCCATGCCGTCCCGGCACCCCTTTCCGAACCGAAAATCACCTATGCTGACATCACCCGCGCCCGGCAGCAGCTCGGTTATGAACCCAAGGTGCAGGTGCGGGAAGGACTCGAGCGCTTCATCGCTTGGCTGCGGCAGGAAAAAATAATATAGCGGCGTTTATGGCGGTGTGGCGGCAAAAAACATCCCCGTCTTGCGGCCCGCCGGTGATCAGGATCACCTCATAACAGGAGCACAGCGAGCATGAACATTCCACCGGTGACACGCATCTGGCTGGTGCGCCACGGCCAGACCGACTGGAATTCCCAGCGGAGAATTCAGGGGCACACCCCCACCGAACTCAACGCCATGGGCCGCGCCCAAGCAAAATTACTGGCCGATTGGCTTTTTGATACGCGGCAGCAAAGCCCGTTTGCCGCCCTGTACTCCAGCGATCTTCCCCGCGCCGCCCAGACAGCCGAGATCATCGGCGACAAACTCGGACTCACCGTTTCCTGTACGCCCGAGTTGCGAGAGCGCCATCTGGGCGAGTTTGAGGGCAAAACCTGGGAGCAGGTGCGCAGCATCCGCGCCGCCGACGGGAATCGGATCGTTGAAAATGGCGATCTGGCGGACTGGACCGGCGTACCCGGGGTCGAGTCCGATCAACAGCTCTGGCAGAGGTTTTCGAAGATTCTTGATGCGATTGCACAGCGGCATCCCGGCGGGGATATTTTGGCGGTTTCGCATGGTGGCGTGATGAAACATGTCATCTGGCACATCCTGGGGCTGCCAGAGGGTGCACCGCGCCGATTTCCCCTGACCAACGGCCTGATTTGCATCGTCGAGTCGCGCCGTGACGGATGGTACCTGAGCGGATTATTTGATGCGGGAATGCTTTCCGGCAAAACGGCTGAGGATACAGCGATCGCCCCGTCCGTATAGAGTCCCGCATTACAGCGAGCCGCTCGCATCACCGGTCACTACCATGCGAGTATTAAATTTTCCGTCCGACCAGAATGTAAATCAGGCATCCAAGAAATGGGAAAAATATGATGATCAGCGCCCACACCACTTTCCACCCCGCATCTTTGGGCTTCACAGCGACGCTGATCAGGCAGGCGATTTGAATCAGCAACCCGATCAGGCCGATCAACATCATGGGGAGTAGAAATATCAGATGCATGGCGATACCCCGCTTTGGCGGATATCCGGCGACTGCTACCGGGGAAAACCGCGTATTTCACCGGTGATCCGGACCATGCCGGTGGACCGGGCTCAATCATCGGCCGCCATGGTTATTGTAGCGCCCGGCAGGCGGCATGTCGGCCGTTAATCCGTTGCACCGCGTGGTCAGGTATTTTTACCAATGAGTATGTACAGTATGGATCCAATAATCGGGAAAATAAAGATGACGATCACCCAGAGAACCTTCCACCCGGTGGATTTACTTTTGGAAATAACATCAATCAGGCAGTAAAGAATGAGGATAATTTCGACCAGCCAGAATATCCACCCAATAAGCCCCATAAGTGAACTCCCAAAACTTTCGTCGCCCCAATGTGTCCCCTGCTGAGACATTTCAATGTTTCAGCATTCTCCCGCTTGAGCGTACAACTCATGATTTTAACCGGCCGCGACCGATATACCAGAGCCACAAAACCGCCCATCGCGGGGCGGCCGATCGGTCCGCGAGGTTCAATGCTGCAGAATAAATTTGAAATTTTTTCTTGATGACAAAACCCGGCGTCTTGAGCTTGCCGATTGAGGTGTTAACATGATCGCAAGCGTGTCTTTTCCAGCCGGGGGTGGTCGATGGGTTACGTGAGATTTTTCAGGCGGGTGCGCATCGCACCCGGCCTCACCGTCAATTTCTCAAAGCATGGGGCATCGCTGTCGGCCGGCTTCCGCGGAGCCCATGTTACCGTCGGACGAACGGGCATACGCCGAACGGTAGGCTTACCGGGCACGGGTGTTTTTTACACCTCCCACACGGGTTATCATTCGGGCATCCATTCCGGGCACCATTTTGCGCAGGCCCAGCGTGAACTTGTCCGTCATCGCTCTTCCCGCCATATTCTTGTCGCCCTGTTGATTTGCGTGGTTTTTGGACTTCTCGGCTTTCACCATTTCTACGCCGGTAATTACATCCGCGGCATCTTCATGCTGCTGCTTTCCCTGTCCATTTACGGCCTGATCATCACGATCCCGTGGTGGCTCTCCGATACAGTTTTCATTCTTTTCGGCATTTACACCGACAGGCGAGGCGATCGAATCCAATGGTAGCGTCTCGCGGCACCGTCATTTTTCCCCCGCAGAGTCCTGCATTACACTACGCGGCGTGACCGATATGCCGAAACGACATCGCCTGCGAATTCTCAAAGAGCCTCAGCCCCCCTGGTATGAAAAGGGGTTGCGCTTCAGTTGCACGCAATGTGGCAACTGCTGCTCCGGCGGGCCCGGCTATGTATGGGTATCCGATCGCGATATCCTCGCGATATCAGAATTTCTCGGCCTGGCCGTGGAAGATTTTGCCCGGCGTTACCTGCGGCAACTGCCCGGCGGCATCAGCCTGACCGAGCAGACGAATTACGACTGCATATTTCTGCAGCGCAGCGGGGGCAAAGCGCTGTGCAGCATTTATCCCGTGCGCCCCACGCAATGCCGCACCTGGCCGTTCTGGAAACAGAACATTGAAAGTGATGAGCACTGGCAACATGCTGCGAGGCGATGTCCCGGTATGCAGGCGGCAACGGGGCCGCTGTATGACGCGGCGCATATTGAACGATGCGCCAACGACCCGGAATCACCGTAGAAATCAATTCCCTGCCGGCTGGGCCGGTGCGGGTGCACCCTGTGCCTGGCCCGCGTTTCCCGCCTGCCCTGGTTGCTGCGCCTCAACCTGCTGGGTACGTTTGACGACACCTACCACCGCCAAATTGGCGATGATTTTACCGACCAGGGGATTGGAAATATCCGTCATGAAACTCGCGGACTGCGGCGTAAGCACTTCACCCACCGGCAAGGATGAGTGAATAGCCAATTCCCAACGGTGCGGGGTATACCACTGGGCGCTCTGAGAGAATTGCTGATATCGCTGCAGCAGACTCAGCTTCGGCATGTCGCTGGGACGAAGATACCGGGCGAGTGCGGGGCGTGCACCGTCCTGATGGACGACAAGCCGGTGACCTCATGCCTCGTCCTGGCGCCCCAGGTCGACGGCCGGGAGGTGGTCACGGTCGAGGGGCTCGGAACGAAGTCCCGGCCCAGCCCCGTCCAGT
>DAHWIP010000200.1:0-4501 GCA_027344975.1 Phycisphaerae bacterium | reverse complement strand
TGAACTGCTGATCCTCAGTGAAGATGAAGTTCTGGCCATTGTGCAATAATGGCCCCAGTTGGTTCCATTGAATGAATCAGCTATTTTTTTTTGAGTTAGTTTTTATATACGGAGACACATACTATGTCCGCAAAGATGATTGAATTTGATACGCAGGCCCGCGAAAAAATTCGCCGTGGCGTGCGCACCCTGGCTCAGGCCGTGAAGGTTACACTCGGTCCGTCAGGACGGAATGTGGTCATTGAAAAATCCTTCGGCAGTCCGACCGTCACCAAGGACGGCGTTACCGTGGCCAAGGAAATTGAGCTTGAAGATCCGTTTGAAAATCTCGGCGCCCAGCTCGTCAAGGAAGTCGCCAGCAAAACCAGCACCGTTGCAGGCGACGGTACGACGACGGCCACCGTCTATGCCGAGGCGATTTACGATGAAGGCCTGCGGAATGTGACGGCCGGCGCCAATCCCACACAGCTTAAGCGCGGCATTGAGGCCGCGGTGGAAGCGGTGATCAATCACCTGCGGCAGATTTCAACCAAAGTGGAATCATCCAAGCAGATTGCCCAGGTGGGAACCAGCTCCGCCAACCAGGATTCGCAGATCGGCCAGATGATTGCCGACGCAATGGATAAGGTCGGCAAGGATGGCGTTATCACCGTTGAAGAAGGCAAATCACTTGATACGACGGTTGATCTTGTGGAAGGGCTTCAGTTTGACAAGGGGTATATCAGCCCACACTTCGCCGATCCGAAAACCATGACGGCGGAATTTGAGGATGCATACATCCTCATCCACGAAAAGAAGATCAGTTCGATTAAAGACCTGCTGCCGATCCTCGGCAAGGTGGCGGAGGCGGGCAAGGCCCTGCTGATCATTTCGGAAGATGTCGAGGGTGAGGCCCTTGCCACGCTGGTGATCAATAAACTGCGCGGCACCATCAAGGTGGTGGCGGTGAAAGCTCCCGGCTTCGGTGACCGCCGCAAGGCCATGCTGGAAGATATTGCCATCGTCACCGGCGGCCGTGCGATATTTGAGGAATTGGGCATTTCGCTTGAGTCCCTCGAACTCAAGGACCTCGGCCGGGCCAAGAAGATTACGGTCGAGAAGGAAACCACCACCATCATCGAAGGCGCCGGAAAGACCGACGCCATCAAAGGCCGCATCGAGCAGATCAAGACGGAAATTGATCGCACCACGAGCGATTATGATCGTGAAAAACTTCAGGAACGGCTGGCGAAACTCGCCGGCGGTGTGGCATTGATCAAAGTCGGTGCCGCAACTGAAGCCGCGATGAAGGAGAAAAAGGCGCGAGTCGAAGATGCACTCCATGCCTGCCGGGCGGCCGTGGAGGAAGGCGTGCTGCCGGGCGGCGGCGTAAGCGTGCTGCGGGCCATCGGCGCTATCGACAAACTCAAGCTTGAAGGCGATGAGAAGATCGGTGCCGATATCGTCAAACGCGCCCTTTATGCCCCCATCAAGCAGATTTCAGAAAATGCCGGCGTCGACGGCAGCATCGTGGCGCAAAAGGTGATGGAAGCGAAGGAAACCAACTTCGGCTTCAACGCCCTTACCCATGAATATGGCGACATGCTCAAAATGGGCGTGATCGTGCCGACGAAAGTGGAGCGTACAGCTCTCACCAACGCGGCCTCGATTGCCAGCCTGTTGCTGACGACCGATGCGATCATCAGCGAGTTGCCGAAAAAGGATGACAAAAAGGCCTCCGCCGGCGGCGAAGGAATGGAGGATTATTAATCCTCCCGCCCGAACAGGGTAATAAATTAACCATGGCAACCGCCCCGGATCAATGGTTCGGGGCGGTTTTTTTATGCACAGAGCGGGCAGATGCCGGCGCCATGAATCGAAAAAACACCGGCCCGCGAATATTAAACTCGCAGGCCGGTGATCGGATGGTCACGGAGTCAGTTGGCGGAGGTTATTTGCTACCGCGACGCGATTTTCGTCCCGGGATCAGAAGCATGGCGGCACCAAGGCCCATCAGCGAGACGGCCGCGGGTTCCGGTGTCGCCGCCGGGTCCGGAATAAAGCCGATGCCCGCCGGTCCGCCGAAACCGGTGATGATCGGCGTTTCGAGGCCGGTGCTGAAATTCAGCATATCCAGTGACTTGTTGGTTTTGTCGGATGAAAATGCCTGATTCAACGTGAAGCCGTTTTTGGCGGTAATGGCGTAGACAGTATTATTTTTCACATCCGCGACGAGCAGAGTTCCGTTGGTGCTGGTGGCAAAGCCGGTGTCATCGGTATTAACCGGATTACCGTTGGGGCTGTAGAGGCTCAGCGACGTGACCGTCTGTGACGTGGTACCCGGATTGGCGACGTCCGTAAGCGATGCACCGCTTTCATTGGAAAGCAACAGATCGCCGGTGGGAGTCTGATTCAAAGAATCCGGATCGAAAACATTAAGCGTCATCGGTGAACCGGTGGCTTTGTTGGTGGCCGGATCGTTGCCCCACAGGATGCCCATGGCAGTCGCCGTGTGGGGGTACGAATTGGGATCGGCGGTCACCTGATAAATCACCGGATGGCTGTTAACCTGGGTGGGGCTGTCGCCGCCGTTGTCCGGATTGGAACCCGACGCGTAGAGATTACCATTGATGTATTGCAATCCATCAAAGCCGCCGCCGTGAACCGATGGATTTGGGTAGCCATAGCGTGTTTCGCCGCCGGTTGCGGTATCGATCACCGTCAGGGCCGAGTTGCCGTCCTCATTTTCATCGGTGTAGAGCATGCCGTTCGCACCCATGGCCAGGCCTTCCACGTGTCCGGTGACGGTGTAATAATTTTGCAGTTGGCCGGAAAGGGAATATTGGGCTACGACGCTCTGGCCGCCATCGCCACCGTCCGAGGCGACATTGTCACCCCAGCCGATGTACACGTTGTTTCCGGTGACGGCGATATCGTCCGGAGCACTCACTATATCCGAGGCGCCGGGGATGATATTCTGATTCAATCCCGGCACGGTGAACGGTGATGCAAACGTGCTGATATTGTAATTGCCCGTCAGATCCGTCAGTGCGGCATGTGCACCGGGGATCTGTGTACCGATGGTCGCTGCCAGCGCCATCGCTGCGCCGATGATGAGTTTCCTGCGAGATGTCATGAGAATGTCTCCAATTATTGCTCAAACATCCGCCCCCTCGAATTTTCGTCGGTGAACGTCACCGACAACGAAATGAAGTTTAAGTGGCAGGTGTTAAGTGCCCGCGTGGCGCATATTAATTTTGCGTAAAGGCGTATCGGCGGGTGCCGGTGTTATCTGGAAATGCCGGAATTTTCCGCGGCGCGGACAATCAGCAGTGAGCAGCCGGCGAGCTGCGCTACTGAGGTCTGCGCTGCACCGAGCAGATTGTGGCGGAGTTTCCACAAGGGTGAGAGTCCGAGGATCATCAGATCAAACTCGCGGGATTTTTCGAGTACAACATCCACCGGGCGATCGCTTTCGATCACCTGCATGCGTATCTGATTGCCGCCATCCACATTGGGCAGATATTTTTCAACCATCGCCGCAACGCCCAGCGGCTGGTCGGAACCCCGACGTGAGGGACTCACCACATGCAAAATCGTGATCTGCACCTTCGGACTGCGGCTTATACGGTATGCCGCGAGCAGGGCTCCTGCGTCCTGCGCTTCACCCAGATACGGCACCAGCACGTGTTCAATGGGCTTGGGGTTTTTGGCGACCAGAATGGCGACATTGGCTTTGGCCCGCTTGAGGACATGATCCACCACACCGCCCAGGGCGGAGGGATCCAGTATCCCGCGATGCGAGCCTAAAACAATCCAATCCGCATGATGATGTCGGGCTACCAGCGTGATGTCGCGGGCAATCCGCAGCGTGGGGAGTGCGAGCACCGACGCGGGAACCCCGGCCTCCTGAGCTTCTCGCTGTGCAATATCACCCGCATCCTGAGTTTTTATTTCCTTTGCGGTGACGGTCAGCGACGCACTCGGGGAGATCAATTGCAGCAGAGTGAGGCGTCCCGGTTGACCCGCCAGAAGCCTTGCCGCCGCACGAACCAGAGAGACGGCTGTTGTCGGCTGCGACAGGCAGACGAGAATATGGGTTTCCGCCGGCGACTTGCCGTCGGCTGGGGCCGATTCCATCCCGCGGCGGATGGCCGACCGGCGGGTGGGAATTTCGACCAGCGAGGTGATGATGCTGGAGACGAGCGTAACGGCGAGGAGCGCAAAGACCGCCAATGTCATCGTGCGCTCGGAAATCGCGTGGAGTTGAAACGCAAGATTCAATACCACCAGTTCCACCACGCCGTGGGTGTTGAGCAGCAGTCCAAATGTACCGGCATCTTTCCATCCCAGGGCCATGATGCGTGCGGGGAGAAAACTGAAGAAAAATTTCGCGGCAAATAGAATTCCAACCAGCGAAAGCCAGAGTTTCCACGCGCCGGCGGTATGTATTTCCGCAATGTTGATGTGCAGGCCCACACTGGCAAAAAAGATGGGGAGCAGCACGAGCAGTGTGAGATCT